>JAKAKY010000268.1 GCA_021824365.1 Bacteroidota bacterium
CCGCTTAATATTGACGCACCATTATTACCTGTAGGCCCTGTAACACCGGTAATACCCTGAATACCCTGTAAACCCTGTGGGCCGGTAGTACCAATGGCACCGGTTGAACCTGTTACGCCGGTTGCTCCCATTAAAGATTTACCCGAGCTTACCCATATACCGCCTGATTTTACATACATAATCCCGGTATTATTATCAATATAGGTATCTCCATTATTCCCCAAACCATTCGATTGAATACCTGAACCACTTAAAACAGAAAATCCGGCTGCTCCTGTAGCGCCGGTTGCTCCCATTAAACTGTTGCCTGTACTCGTCCATACACCCCCCGTTTTTGTGTAAATGATTCCTGTTGAATTATCTATATAGGTATCACCATTATTACCTGACCCATTACCAGGGGCCCCGGTTCCGCTTAAAGCAGCGTTACCGGTTAATCCGGTAGGCCCTGTAGCACCGGTATTACCTTTTAATGTAGCCCCTGAACTAACCCAGGCACCTGCATTTTTAGTATAAACATTACCGGTAGAAATATCTACATAACTGTCGCCATTAAAACCAAAAGATGAAGCGGGTATACCGGTACCGGTTAACACATTAGCTCCGGCGGTTCCGGTAGCACCGGTAGACCCGGTAGCACCGGTTGGGCCTTTGGGTGAGTTTAATGCATATAAGGCATAAGGTACACTCAGCATTTCTGAAGCACCCATATTCACGTAACCCTGACCTAAATCTATTTCTGTTTGAATATATTGTTGAAGTGGACTGGCCCAGTCAATATCGGTAAATTTGGCGCTGGTAGTGGGGGTGCCTTTTCCAATATCTAAATAAAATAAACCATATTGATTGGTGGTAACAGTCTGTGTTTCCTGGTATTCTAAAGTACGATTAGGGCTGGTACCCAACAGTATGCTAAGCCGCACGTTGATTTGTTGATTGCTCAACAAAGCGCCATTTAAACCCCGTGCAACAGCCTGGTATTTGAATGACTGCGGTTGTGCGTAGGATACAGCAACGAAGCCTGCCAGTAAGCATAAGGTTAGTAAAAATCTTTTCACACTTCCAAGGTTTAGGTTGATTTCTCTATTTACGGTTAAAATCCTATTGCTGATTTATTATTCAAAAATAATCATATCCCTAATAAAATGTTAAACGCTACAACAGGAATTAAATTTTATGACTAAAAAATATAGGCAAATGGGTTAATTTATAACCGCATTAGCTTCAATTCGCCACGAAAATTCTTATCACTTCTTATTCTGATAAAGTAAACTGCCCTTGCTAAATTCGTTACATCCAAATCAACATATAAGAAATTGTGGTTGAAATATTCTACTGTAGTTGTTTGCAGCACCCGGCCCAATGCATCAATAATATCGATGGTATAAGTGCCATTCGGTACATCTCTAAAGCCCAATTTAGCTTTCCCATCTATTGTAGGATTAGGAAATAAAACGAAATAGTTACTTGAATCACGATATATATTTTCCTGAATTTCAGGGTCGGGTTGTTGAAAACCGGATGTAATGGCTTTGCCCTGAAACACGTTGGGAAATAAATCAGCTACCGGCTCACCTACAGTAAATGAAATGGCTATGCTGCCCTGATTGATATATCCGCCGGCAGTAGCTACCACCTGACGTTGAATAGATTGCGCAGAAACAGTAGTATTGACAGTTAAACCAACTGCTAAAATTACTATAAAATTGCGTAGAGTTCTATACATGCTTGTAGTTATTTGACTACAAAATTAACAAAAGTTTTGTAAGTACCAAATAAATATAAAAACTACACTAAAATTATTTTAATAGTGACAATATTTTGATAAAAGTGATGGATACCGCTTTTCAGAATACTTTACAAATAAGAATTAATAGCTATTAAATACCCTCAACAGGTTCTATTTGCTTTTTTTCAGCTTTTATTACCGTGAAACATCCGTGAAACGATTGCCAATACTGTATTTTCTTGAATTTTTACGAAATTTGTTCGACACAGTTCCATAAAAATGTAGTGATAAGGGGTTTTCATCAAAAGTTGTACAACTTTACAACTACTTACACATAACGCTGAAAAACCATGTTGCCTACATAAACCCAATATTTTTAAAAAAAATGATTGAGAATTTTGAAATTTGCGATGAAACAAATTGATAGCTTACTATATATTTACATTTTAACCATTGTAATGGCAGCAACCCTGAAAATGAAGCATATGAAAGAAGGCAAGTTTGTTTATCTAATCCTGGCTGTTCTGATTGTTACCACGCTGGTATATTGGAATCATTTTCAGAATACCTTCCATTTTGATGATTCGCATACCATCTTAAACAATGTATATATCAGAAGCCTGAAAAATATACCTGCTTTTTTTACGAATGGCACTACTTTTAGTTCACTGCCACAAAATCAATCCTATCGGCCCATAGTAAGCATGTCATTGGCCATTGATTACTGGTTAGCCAATGGCTATCATCCATTTTGGTTTCAGTTAGATGATTTTATTGTGTTTTTATTACAGGGCGTTTTGCTTTTTTATTTTTTGTTGCAATTATTTGAGATAATTGAGCCCAACACCAACAAGAATGCCTGGCTGTCAGCTTTTGGGATAGCCTGGTATATGCTTCATCCTGCCAATGCAGAAACCATTAACTACATTATTGCAAGAAGTGATTTACAATCTACCATGTTGGTTGTACTTGCCTTTGCGGTGTACCAATACTTTCCGAACTACAGAAAAAAATACCTGTATTTATTGCCGGTTGTAATGGGTGCATTGGCCAAGCCCACTGCAGTAATGTTTGCCCCTGTTTTTTTTGTATACCTGCTTTATTTTGAATACGGAATGGGAATTGGGCAATTGTTTCAACAAAAATTCCGAACACAGGTATGGCAATTGGTGAAACAGGTGATACCGGCATTTATTGTAAGTGGGGCGATGTATGTGTTTGTTGATAAAATGACTCCTCCTA
>JAKAKY010000269.1 GCA_021824365.1 Bacteroidota bacterium
ACTCGGATGCTCTCGAACTTGACTTGAATCATAAACTTCATACTCCCAATAATCTCCAACTGTGTTAGGAAAATATTCTGATGAATGTGTTTGATAGATGTCCTTATGACAAGCTGAAAACAGCAAAACAAAAAATAGTATTTGAGTTATCATTGCAAAATTTTTTTTCATGACTTACCTTTTAGTAATAAAATAAAACGAAAGTCGAATAGGCTGACAATAGTCTAATTTAGATTAATTTATAATAAATAAAAAATATATCTTGCATCAAATTCAAAATTTAAGGAAAAATTAATATTTGATATGTAATGAAAAATATGCGCAGAATCCTTTTTTATAATTTTTAAGAAACACGCTTCACTATATTCATTGGGTTACGAAAGCACTGAAATCATTGTTGTCCAACTAAAATTGTAAAATAATGGTTTAACCCCTTTACAGAAGCATATTTCAGACGATTTCAAACGATGGGGTATTCCCTCTGATTTTGAAACAATCGTTTTTGGCCTGTAATTCCTTACAGCAAAGGATTACAGCGATTTTCAGGTTAAGTTTTGCAGGCCAATAATGTAATCAAATTTATCTTTTTAATACTTACAGTGAAAGACAATAAACTGAATCAATTAATTGAAATTTTTAGTTTAAATTAAATATAATATAAACTATATATAATATTATCTGCTAACTATTTGCAAAATAATGCAGTCGTTCCTGCACAAAAAAGAGCAAAAACTAAATTATTGCAGTACTAAAAAAAAGCGTATAGCCAATTCATAACCCTTTAAACCAAGCCCAATAATGCTGCCAACAGATTTGGCACTAACGTGTGATATTTTTCGAAAATCTTCCCGGGCATGTACATTTGAGATATGCACTTCTATTACAGGTGTTGTAATTGCAGCAATAGCATCGCCAATGGCAACCGAAGTATGTGTGTAACCACCGGGGTTCAAAACAATTCCATCATAATTAAACCCAAACTGTTGTAAAGCATTAATCAGCTCGCCTTCTACATTGCTTTGAAAATAACTGAATTGTATTTCAGGAAATTGACTTTGCAGTGAACGATAATAGTCTTCAAAGGTTTGATGCCCATACACATCAGGTTCGCGCTTACCGAGCAGATTTAAATTGGGACCATTAATGATTGCTATTTTCATATACAATAGTTAGTTAATACACTTCCGTTTTTAATAGCTACATATCATTGTAATATTACGAAATAATAGCCATGATTGCATCTATGAGCTTCGGGCTAAATACAAGTTTGAATTACTGCCATTAGTTTTGATGCTGTTTGATGAGTTGAATAAAATCATCGAATAAATATCTGGAATCATGCGGGCCGGGGGTAGATTCAGGATGATATTGCACACTAAATGCCGGCTTACTTTTTAAGCGAATACCTTCTATGCTTTCATCATTCAGATTTACGTGTGTTACTTCCACATCGGCATGTGCTTTTACGGCAACAGGATCTACACCGAAACCATGATTTTGTGTAGTAATTTCACATTGGCCGGTTACAATATTTTTTACGGGATGGTTTAACCCTCTGTGGCCATGGTGCATTTTAAAAGTAGCAATACCATTGGCTAAAGCCAATAATTGGTGCCCAAGGCATATTCCAAATACGGGTTTATTATCTGCTAATATTTGTTGTACTGTTGTAACTGCATATGGCATGGCAGCAGGATCGCCGGGGCCATTAGAAAGAAAGTAACCATCAGGCTTCATGGCTTTTACCGTTTCTATAGGGGTTGTAGCGGGGAATACTTTTAAATAAGCACCGCGTTGCACTAAACTCACCAGAATATGTTTTTTCACTCCATAATCCATCACAGCAATTTTATAGGCAGCATCAGGGTTTCCCATTTCATAAACAGTCTCCGTACTTACTGTACTGGCTAATTCCAAACCATCCATATCAGGACAGTCATTCAACATTTTTTTTAATGTATTGGTATCTAATATTTCTGAAGAGATAATACAATTCATAGCACCCTTGGTTCTAACATGTGCAACCAAAGCACGGGTATCTACACCTTCAATAGCTACAATATGATTTTCCAACAAATGGGCTTGTAAAGAAGATTCTGCCATATAGCGGCTATACTGTTCTTCCAGATTACGTCCAATTAAACCTTTAATTTTTACACCATTGCTTTCCGTATCGGCTTTGGTTACGCCATAATTACCAATATGTACATTATTCATAATTAATACCTGTCCGGCATAGCTGGGGTCGGTAAAAACTTCCTGATAACCGGTCATTCCGGTATTAAAACATATTTCACCTGTAGTGGTACCTATTTTTCCAAAAGCAAATCCCTGCAAAAAGGTTCCATCGGCTAATAATAAAACGGCTGGTTGTTGTTCCTGATTCATGCTGTACGGAAATTGTTGTGCAAATAAAATGGTTTTATGGCAGGTGTATGCAAAAAGTTTTCCTCAATGCAAAAAGTTGAAAACACAAAAAAAGCAAGACCATTCCGTCTTGCTTGATTGATATTTTTAACAGCTTTCACTTATTCTGCTGCTTTTGTTTCGGTTGAGGCAATATCGGTTGAAGTAGTCGGTTCTGCCTGAACAGCTTCATTAGTAGTTGTTGCTACGGCTGTAGTTTCAGCAGATTTCTTTGGGCGACCGCGTCTTGTTTTCTTAGCCGGTTCAGCGGCAGCATTAGCTGTTTTACCGTAAATTTCATTAAAATCAACCAATTCAATCATGGCAATTTCGCCATTATCGCCGGGTCTGATACCTAATTTAATGATACGGGTATAACCGCCGGGTCTGGAAGCAATTTTTGGAGCCACTACAGTAAACAATTCTTTTACTGCTGCTTTATTTTGCAAATAGCTGAAAACAACCCTGTGCTGATGACTGATTTGCTCTTTGGTTTCACCCTTCTTTGTTTTAGTTAATAGGGGTTCAACATAAGTACGT
>JAKAKY010000270.1 GCA_021824365.1 Bacteroidota bacterium
ATGATCAGGCCAAGTATTTATTAACACTCGATCCTACAAATATTAAAGAGGGCTATAGCTGGACAGATTCAACCCTATCTGATTCTTCTTCTAAAACTGTAACAAATGCAACTGTAAAACAAGTTACTGACCAAAGCGTTGTTGTTGAAATTCAGGCCAATATTGCTTTAAAAGAAACCATGAATAGAAATGGAATGGATATTGTTCAAAATTTGACCGGTAAAGCGTTTGCTACCCGTACTTACAATAAAACCAACGGGCTTTTAATGAATGAAACAAGTAATGTAAATTTAACCGGCACTATGGAAATGATGGGACAATCAGCACCTATTACTTCAAAAGGCACCATTGTTACTACTATTCAATAATAATAATAAGATATACTTTTTCATTTTAATTGAATTTAAAATGCCGCAGCTAATTAATGCGGCATTTTTGTTGTTCGGAAAAGTAAATTCAATCTATTTCAGTTTATCTGCAATATAATTAGCCAGATTGATTTGCCCCATAGCCTGTTTTTTTGATTTCAATTCATTTAAAAATAACTTAATAAACGGATCTGTTTGTTCATGATAGGCTTGTGGAATATCGTTTTTAAATTGTATAATATAATCTATTCCTTTTTTGAATTGTGTGCTATCGGATATTTTAGACAGAAATACTGTAAAATCGGGCAATAGCTCAAACTTTTCCTGACCAACCGGCAATGCATTAAAGTTGTAGGCTACATAATCAAAATTATCCCCATTGCCATATTGCATAAACACATTTACAATGGCTGTAAGCAAGCGGCCTTTTGCAGTTACTTTACTCAATTGTAATGCTTGTTTAAATGCTTCTACGCTGTCAATTTTGCTTAATGCACTTAAAGATGCACCGGCAACTGAGTAGGAGGAATCTTGTAATGCCTCTACAAAAAAGTTTTTATAATCTTTGTTTTTGAGTTTTCCCAATACATCAATAGCACCGGCTCTTACTAATTTTTTAGGGTCTGCTTTTGCTAATTTTTCAATTTTATCAATGGCTGGCTGATGCAAACTTTGATTAGTAGTGTTAAAAATATTTAATGCATTAATTCTAATTCTGAAGAACGGATCATACAAGGCATTTTCTACCAGGGTATACCCCAATACATCATCTAAATGGTTACTTCCATAAACAACTGCTTCTCTTTTGTCTAAAAAGTTTTGTGCATGGTTATATTGATAAAAAAACTCTGCTACTGTTTTATGATCGGTTTTTTGTGCCAATAATATTTTGTCCGCATCTACATTTACTAAATTGGGCTTTTCCGGCACCTTGAAATAAAAGGTATCTACTTTATTTGCTGCACAAACCTGATACCGTTGCCTGTTTTCACCTGTATAAATATCAATGGCAAAAGGCAGTTTAAATATTTTACCTGAAATTTGGTTTTGTTGAACAATTATTTTTTCTAATTGTGTTTTTTCATCATATATATAACTAATGTTTAAAACCGGGTGGCCGCTTCCAAAATACCACTGATTAAAAAACCAGTTTAAGTCTTTGCCGGTAACTGCCTCAAATGCAAGCCTTAATTTAACGGCACTACCATTACCAAACTTATTGCTGTTTAAGTATAAATTGAGTGATTTAAAAAAGGCACTATCACCCACATAGTTGCGTAACATGTGCAAAATCCTTCCGCCTTTATTATAACTAACCGCATCAAACATATCCTCCCGGTTTTGATAGTAAAAGCGTACCAAATCCTTCCCATCACTGCTACTCAAAAAATAATCATTCATATCTTTCCAATTCTGATAATCGCCTGCTTCTTTACCATATTTGTAGGTATCCCACAGTACTTCACTGTAATTGGCAAAGCTTTCATTTACGGTTAGGTTGCTCCAGCTTTCACAAGTAACCAAATCACCAAACCAATGGTGAAATAGTTCATGTGCAATGGTTTCTTCCCAAATATTTTCATCTGTTAGCTGCCGTGCATCCTGTTGTGCACTTTCCTGGTGTAGCACTGCTGTAGTGTTTTCCATTGCACCGCTAACATAATCACGGCCTACTATTTGTGCATATTTTTGCCAGGGAAAATCAATACCGAGTATATTCGAATAAAACTGAATCATTTCAGGTGTATGTCCAAAAATTCTTCTGGCTACTTTTTCATAAGGTTTTTCAACATAATATGATACCTCTTTTCCTTTGTAACTATCTTTCACAATAGCATAATCGCCAACGCCAATAAAAAACAGGTAAGGACTATGCGGTAAATCCATTAGCCAGGTATCTGTTCTGGTATTATTGTTGTTTTTTTGTTGTTTAATAAGCTTCCCGTTTGAAAGGGTAACATATTTATCAGGCACGGTTAATATAAATTCATCCGTACATTTTTGATCGGGTTTATCTATGGTGGGAATCCATACAGAATTAGATTCTGTTTCGCCCTGTGTCCATATTTGTGTCGGTTTATTTTTATCTGTTCCTAAAGAATTAATGAAATACAATCCCTTGGCATCAGTAATGGCAGCACTACCTTCACCCTTGTATTCATTGGGTTTTGCAGTATACTGAATATATATGGTATATTTTTCGTTTTGCGAATAAGTTCTGTCTAACTGAATTTTCAGTTGCATACTGTCATATCGGTATTGCAAGGGTATCAGTTTCCCATTTTTGTTTAAGGCTACTTTGTCAATATCCATTCCCTTAGCGTCCAGGGTTAATGAATCGGTTGGATAAAAATGGGGTTTTAGTGTAACCCATTCTTTTCCATTCAAATAACTGTGTTCATAATCAAATGCTGCTTCCAGTTTTGTATGTACTAAATCATTGATTTTAGTAGCAAATCCCCTGTAAATAGTTCGCCAGTCTGTTTTATTTTGTGAAAATGCCGTTGAATGAAGAATAACAAGAAATACAAAAAAAATTTTTTTCATGTGTTTTTTTGATTAATTAAATGCGTAATT
>JAKAKY010000075.1 GCA_021824365.1 Bacteroidota bacterium
ATTTTCATATTCAATACTACAAAATAAACAACCTGAACCTAAAATATTTTTCTGTTGCAAGGATTTTATGAATCAATAACAATCCTCTATCTCAGCACCAATAAACAGAACCATCAGCAATAGCTAAACCCTCTTAGTTTGGTTCAACATGAAATATTTTGATAAAAATCAAAAATATTTTCAAATAGCAGTTACATAACCCTTTTAAATTGAGATTAACAAAAGAAAAATTTAATACAGTGGGGCCAAGTGGTGGTATTAGGGTAATTGCTTACTTTTGCAACTTCAAAATAAAAAGCCCTGAGCTTTAAAAATTATTAAAAAAAACATTGATAGCCGATAATTTTTCAATTAGAAATGACAGACAAGAAAAAAGTTACGAAAATAGGTGTACTTACATCTGGTGGAGATGCCCCCGGTATGAATGCGGCTATTAGGGCTGTAGTTAGAACAGGTTTATATTATGGCTTAGAAGTTTTTGGTATTATGCGCGGTTATAATGGCATGCTGGAAGATGATATTGTACCCATGAATAGCAGAAGTGTGGCTAATATTATTCAACGCGGTGGTACCATTTTAAAAACAGCTCGAAGCAAAGATTTTTTTGAAACCGAAGGTAGAAAAAGAGCTTATGCCAATTTAAAAAAATATGGTATTGATGGATTAGTGATTATTGGTGGCGATGGAAGTTTTAGAGGTGCCCAGCGTTTTGCCCACGAATTCGACATTCCTTGTATTGGTATACCGGGTACCATTGACAAAGATATGGCCGGTACAGATTATACCATAGGCTTTGATACCGCCGTAAATACAGCGGTAGATGCTATTGATAAAATTAGAGATACCATGGATGCGCACGACCGTTTGTTTATTGTGGAAGTAATGGGCCGCGATG
The DNA here is from genome assembly GCA_021824365.1 of Bacteroidota bacterium. Taxonomy (GTDB): domain Bacteria; phylum Bacteroidota; class Bacteroidia; order Chitinophagales; family Chitinophagaceae; genus Hydrotalea. The sequence goes on from JAKAKY010000075.1 coordinate 896, forward strand.
CTGGTTACATTGCCCTGCATAGCGGTATTGCCACCGGTGCCGAAAATATTTTAATTCCGGAAACAAAAACAGATATAGAAGAGCTTATTCATTCTTTAACTGAAAAAGAAAAAAGAAAAAAATTAGTGAATCTTATTGTTGTTGCCGAAGGGGAAGAATTTGGCGGTGCAGAAGAAATTGCCAAAGTAATTAAGGAACGTGTACCCAATGCCGATACCCGTGTATGTATTTTAGGACATATTCAAAGAGGCGGTGCCCCTAGTTGTCATGACCGTTTGGTAGCCAGCCACATGGGCTATTATGCCGTTGAAAGTTTGTTAATTGGCCGGCATAATGTAATGGTAGGCGTTTTCAATAATAAAATTCATTATACACCCTTAGATATGGCTGTAAAAGAAAGACAAGCCATTGGGCAGGAATGGATGAAAATTGTAAAAATTCTTGCATCATAACTATTCAGCAAAGTAAACAAACCAACTATATGTCTAAAAACATTGAGAAGTACCTGTACACCAATATGAACAAAGAGGCAGGTATTGAACACGCTTATCACAGAACCAAAATTGTAGCAACTGTTGGTCCCGCCTGCAACACTTATGATAAATTATTAGAACTCGTAAGCGCCGGGGTTAATATTTTCAGGCTGAATTTTTCTCATGGTTCTCATGAAGATAAACTGGGAGTAATTCAATACATCAGAAAAATTAATGCAACCCAACCATACAACATTGCCATTTTAGGCGATTTGCAGGGGCCAAAATTACGCGTAGGTGAAATTGAAAATGGTTCATTACAAATCAATCCGGGAGATATACTCACTTTTACTTCAAAAGAAAAAGTAGTAGGCAACAAAGAAAAAATTTATGTATCCTATCCTAATTTACATAATGATGTAGAAATAGGTAATAAAATTTTAATTGATGATGGTAAATTAGAAGTAGTAGTTGATTCTATCACTGCTTCAGGAGATGTGAAAGTAAAAGTTACTTATGGCGGAATACTATTACCCAAAAAGGGCGTTAATCTTCCTGATACTAAAATATCACTTCCGTCAATGACCGAAAAAGATGTTGCCGATTTTGAATTTATTGTAGATAATGATTTAGACTGGATTGCACTATCATTTGTTAGAAAGGCTGAAGATATTATTGACCTGAAAAGAAGGGTTCAGGAAAAGAAAAGCAAAATTAAAGTAATGGCTAAAATTGAAATGCCATCTGCTTTAGTTGATTTGCGAAATATCATAATTGAATCAGATGGAATTATGGTGGCAAGGGGCGATTTAGGTGTTGAATTGCCGGTTGAAAAAGTACCCATGGCTCAACGCGATATTATTCGCAAATGCATACACAGAGCCAAACCCGTTATTGTGGCCACACAAATGATGGAGAGTATGATGGACAGAGTAAAACCCAACCGCAGCGAAATTACCGATGTAGCCAACGCAGTGTTAGAAGGTGCTGATGCAGTAATGTTAAGTGGCGAAACCGCTACCGGTAATCACCCTCAATTAGTGGTGGAAACCATGCGTAAAATTATCACTGAAGTAGAAAACACAGAATACCGATACAACCGGGAAGAAGATCTAAAACCACAACCCCACTCCCCTTCATTTTTAAGTGATGCAGTATGTTACAATGCCTGCAAAATGGCAGAAGATGTAAATGCGCAGGCATTAATTGGGATGACTCAAAGCGGCTACACTGCCTTTATGTTAAGCAGCTACCGGCCCAGAGCACCTTTGTATATTTTCACAAAAGAAAAAACATTAGTGAATCAGTTAAGTTTAAGCTGGGGCGTAAGGGCATTTCATTACAATGAGGAAGAAAGTTTAGATGATATCATTTTCGACCAAATTAATATTTTAAAACAACGCGGGTTCATCAAATCCAATGACGTAGTAGTGAATACAGGTAGTACACCGGTTGATCAACATTTACCTACCAACGTATTAAAAGTTACTAAAATTGATTAATAGCAAAACCTAAGTATTTCAACAAAAAAAGATTCTTCGTTTGAAGAATCTTTTTTATTTTCAGTACTCCCAACTAAATAAACTGCCATGCGAAAATTATTTTGTTTACTTTTTCTGATTCCCACCATTTCATTTGCACAAAACACAGATTCTGCCTGGATTGTACAAAATTACATAAAAAAAGAAGTGTATATACCCATGCGGGATGGCGTTAAATTATTTACCTCCATATATATTCCTAAAGATGTTTCTACAACACATCCCTTTTTAATGACACGCACCCCTTACTCCTGTGCGCCTTATGGTGAAAATGAGTTTAGAAAATTCTGGCGCAATCATTATAAAACTTATCTGAAAGAAAATTTCATTATGGTTATTCAGGATGTTAGAGGCCGCTGGATGAGTGAAGGCGAATTTGTAAACATACGCCCCTATCAACCTAATAAAAAAAATAAAACAGATACTGATGAAGCATCGGATACGTATGATACCATTGACTGGTTAATTCATAATATTAATAATAACAATGGTAACGTAGGGGTATTTGGTATTTCCTATCCGGGTTTCTATACCGCCATGGCTGCATTAAGCAATCATTCGGCTTTAAAAGCAGTGAGTCCGCAGGCACCTGTAACTGATTGGTTTATGGGCGATGATTTTCATCATAACGGTGCATTCTTTGCGATGGATGCATTTGCATTTTATTCTTCATTCGGTAAACCCCGACCAAAACCCACCACCGTTGGCCCAACTTCTTTTAATTATCCCATTAAAGACAATTATCGTTTTTACCTAACAACCAGCGCATTACCCAATTTAACCCGTTTATTGGGCGATAGTATTACGTTTTGGAATGATTTAATGAATCACCCTAATTACACCACCTGGTGGCAGGAACGCAATGACCGGAATTACATGCAACATATTTTACCCGGCACTGCCTCATTAGTAGTAGGCGGATTATTTGATGCAGAAGATTGTTTTGGTGCCTGGAATTTGTACAAAGCCATTGAAAGCAAAGCAAAAAATAACAATAAATTGGTGATGGGCCCCTGGTATCATGGCCAATGGGCAAGCGGCGATGGCACGCATTTAGGCAATATTTATTTTAACAGCAATACGGCAGATTGGTATGCACAGCATATAGAAATTCCATATTTTAATTACTATTTAAATGGAACCGGAACAGTAGATAGTATTGCAGAAGCGAACATTTTTTTTAGTGGCGCAAATGAATGGCATCAGTTTAATGTATGGCCACCCGCTAACATACAAGCACAACCTATTTATGTAGAAAAAAACGGATTACTCTCTTTTTCATCTAAAAAAGATAAGTCTTTTAGTTTTGATGAATACATCAGTAATCCCGCAAAGCCGGTACCGTATACTGCAGGTATACATGAAAACAGAACCCGGGAATATATGATTGATGATCAACGCTTTGCAGCCACACGGCCCGATGTATTGGTATATGAAACACCCCCATTAGAAGAAGACATAACCCTGGCAGGGCCGCTTACCGCACACTTAAAAGTGAGTATTTCAACTACCGATGCTGATTTTGTAGTAAAATTAATTGATGTTTTTCCGGAAGACTTTAGCTACCCAATGCACAATACCTACCCAATAGGTGGTTACGAAATGCTGGTACGGGGCGAAATTATGCGAGGCCGCTACAGAAACAGTTTCGAAAAGCCGGAACCTTTTATTCCTAATGTGCCTGCTATTGTTCAATACACAATGCCTGATGTTGCACACACTTTTAAAAAAGGGCACAAAATAATGATACAAATACAAAGCAGTTGGTTCCCTTTGGCAGACAGAAATCCGCAACAGCTCATAGATATTTATCATGCTAAAGACAGTGACTTTAAAAAAGCCACCATCCGCATATATCATCATGATTCTTATATACAGCTTCCCATATTACCCAATTTAAATTGAAAAACCGAGTGAATATTGAACTTCGAAACGACATGCTTCCACTGAACCAATCGTTCCAACTTTATAAATAACCAACATGAAAAAAATTGCATTCCTCTCTCTGCTTTTTTCTGTAAAAATGTTAATTGCACAAAATCCCCAAATTTGCATTATACCTGAACCGGTAAAGCTTACTGTTCAAAAAGGAGATTTTATCATTACACCAAAAACAGTTTTGGTAGTAAGTGATCCGGGTGATGTACATGCAGCTAATTTTCTCAATCAATACCTGAAAAAATACTATCATTTTCAATTACAGATAAAAGAGCACACTACCTCAGGAAGTATTAACATTCATACCAAAAAATTTATACAAGTACCGGATAATCCTGAGTTTTATTCATTTCAATCCAAACCATCGGGCATTACTATTTCTGGCAATAGCTATGCCGGCAGCTTCTATGGCATTCAAACCCTCATTCAATTATTACCTGTAAATGCTACAGCCAACAAACTCAAAATAGCTGCTGTAAGTATTGAAGATGAGCCACGTTTTGCATACAGAGGCATGCATTTAGATGTGGGGCGTCATTTTTTTTCGGTTGATTTTATAAAAGAATACATTGACTTTATTGCATTGTATAAAATGAATACTTTTCACTGGCATTTAACGGAAGACCAGGGTTGGCGAATTGAAATAAAACAATACCCCAGGTTAACATCAGCAGGTGCTTACAGAAACGGTACCATTATTGGCCATGCGCCGGGTACAGGAAATGATGGCATAAAATATGGAGGCTATTATACGCAGGAACAAATAAAAGATATAGTGCAATACGCTGCCAATCGTTTTATAACCGTAATACCCGAAATTGAAATGCCGGGTCATGCATCTGCGGCTATTGCTGCTTATCCTAAACTCAGTTGCTTTCCTGATAAAAATACACCCACACCTAAAAACAAAAATTTATGGAGTGGCGATACAACCGGCAAACAGGTACAGCAAGGTTGGGGCGTATTTGATGATGTGTTTTGCCCCGGCGAATACACTTTTCATTTCCTGGAAAATGTATTGGATGAAGTAATGGAATTATTTCCATCAAAATATATACATATTGGTGGTGATGAATGCCCGAAAACCTATTGGAAAGCATCACCATTTTGCCAACAACTGATGAAGGAAAAAGGGATTAAAGATGAGCATGAATTACAGAGCTATTTTATTCAACGCATTGAAAAATATATTAACAGCAAAGGCCGGCAAATTATTGGGTGGGATGAAATTTTAGAAGGAGGCCTGGCACCTAATGCAACGGTAATGAGTTGGCGTGGCGAGAAAGGCGGTATTGAAGCAGCCCAACAAAAACACGATGTGATTATGACTCCGGGTGCGTGGTGTTATTTTGATCATAGCCAAAACAAACCCGAAGATTCATTGACCATTGGAGGCTATACACCTGTTCAAAAAGTGTACAGCTATGAACCTGTTCCAAAAGAAATAAGTGCTGATGAAACCAAATATATTTTGGGTGCTCAAGGCAATGTTTGGACGGAATATATGAAATACCCCACCAAGGTAGAATACATGATATTGCCGAGGATGAGTGCGCTGAGTGAAGTTTTGTGGAGCCCGGCAGGCAAAAAGAATTGGCAAAATTTTGAAAATAAATTATTTACAGATACCAAACGGTACGAATTATGGCAAGTTCATTTCAATGAAAAATGGAATCAAAATGCAGATTCAAACAACTAAAAACGCAAACGTTTGCTTTTGTTTTTCTATTTTAAGCAGAGTGTTGTACTTTTAACCTGCAAAAAAACGCAAATAATTTTGTTATGTCCACACCAACCAAACCTCACAAATTAAACATTGATTTGATAGACAGTTTCGAAAAAATCCCCGTAAAAATTTTTGATAGTTCAGATGCTGGTTCCTTATTTGTTGCCCATGAAATTGCTGCCTTAATCAAAGAAAAGCAAGCCAAAAACGAAAAATGTGTATTAGGCTTAGCCACCGGTTCAACTCCTTTACGTTTGTATACTCACTTAGTCAACTTACACAAAAATGAAGGGTTAAGTTTTAAAAATGTCATTACATTTAATTTAGATGAATACTATCCGATAGAACGGGATGCCCTGCAAAGTTATTGGAGCTATATGCACCGTCACCTGTTTAATCAAATAGATATTTTCCCGGAAAATATTCATTTACCAAATGGAGAACTATCAAAAGAGGATGCAAAAAAAGCCTGTGAAGCTTACGAACAAATGATAGAATCTGCAGGAGGTATTGATTTACAAATTTTAGGGATTGGTACGAACGGACACATCGGTTTTAATGAACCCGGTTCCAGTATTTTTTCCAAAACCAGATTGGTTTCATTAGATAACTCCACCCGCATTAATAATGCATACGAATTTCAAAATATATCCGAAGTGCCGCGAATGGCCATTACCATGGGTATTAGCACCATTTTAAAAGCCAAAAAAATACTACTAATGGCTTGGGGTTTAAAAGCACCCATAATTGCCAAAAGTGTTGAAGGTGCAGTAACAGAACAAACTCCCGCCAGTATTTTACAGCAACACAACAATTGCCTTTTTGTAATTGATGAAAGTGCTGCAGCAGAGCTTACCCGCATCAAATTGCCCTGGTTAACCGGTGAAATTGAATGGACAGCAAAAATGATTAAAAGAGCCGTGGTAAATATGGCTTTAAAATTAAATAAACCGGTATTAAGCTTAACCACACATGATTATAATGAAAATGGTTTAAGTGATTTGCTGGTAGAAAAAGGAGATGCTTACGATATTAATTTGCAGGTGTATTATATGCTCCGCGATAGCATTACGGGCTGGCCCGGTGGCAAACCCGACACAGATATTCCCGGACATCCGGAAAGAAGTAAACCCTATCCTAAAACCTGTTTGATTTTTTCACCGCATCCCGATGATGACATTATTAGTATGGGCGGCACATTTATGCGGCTACATGATCAGGGGCATGATGTACATGTGGGCTACCAAACCAGTGGCAATATAGCCGTAACCGATGAGTTTGTAACCCGGTTCCTGGATTTTGCGGTAGGCTTTGAAAATCAATTTGGCATCGACAATAAAAAAAGTGAACAAATACTTTCTGAAGCCAAACATTTTTTAGCCTCCAAGAAAAAAAATGAAATTGATACCCCTGAAATCAGGGCAATAAAAGGGTTAATTAGAAGATGTGAGGCCCGTGCCACCTGCCGTTATGTGGGTGTTGGAGATGCGAATGCTCATTTTATGAACCTTCCGTTTTATGAAACCGGTACCATAGAAAAAAATCCTTATACAGAAAAGGATATCGATATTACCATTGAACTGTTACAAAAATTAAAACCGCATCAGGTATACTGCGCCGGGGATTTAGCCGATCCGCATGGTACACATAAAGTGTGTTTAGATATCGTTTTAGAAAGTTTAAAACGCATCAAAGCCTCGGGTGAAAAATGGATTGAAGATTGCTGGCTATGGTTATACAAAGGCGCCTGGCAAGAATGGGATATTTCTGAAATTGAAATGGCCATACCCATGAGTCCGGATCAGGTGATGAAAAAACGTTTTGGCATTTTTATTCATCAATCGCAAAAAGATATGGTACCCTTTCAGGGAAGTGATAGTAGAGAATTCTGGCAAAGGGCGGAAGACAGAAATGCAACAACAGCCAAATTGTATGCCAGTCTCGGGCTTACGCAATATGCTGCCATGGAAGCCTTTGTAAAATGGCACTATTAAAATATATACTATCTTGCATTGGTGATGCATGAGAAAAAAGTACTTTACCGGCACTGGATGGCTGCATGGCAACACTCCTATTTTAGAATTAAAATAGTGAGTGGTTTGTTTATATTGATTGTTTTACTAACATTACTGCCTTTTTATTTTCAAAGTATTGAGAATAGAAATGGCATTCAGCTCAATGATTGGTTAGTGAATCTTTTCGTTCCTATAAATGTTTCCACGCCTATTTTTGTCATTATTTGGATAATGGCAGGTATTGTTATTATCAATGCCTTAATAGAACCGGATATTTTTATATTGTTGTTGTGGTCATTTATTTTTTTAACCATTTCCAGGTTATTCACCATTTACTTGGTGCCGTTGAACCCGCCCAATGACTTAATACCATTGGTTGATCCAATTACCAACACATTTTATGGCGGAGGTTTTGTTACAAAAGATTTATTTTATTCCGGACATACCTCTACACAGTTTCTTATATTTCTTTGCCTGAAAAATAAAATATTAAAAGGGATAGCATTAATAGCCACAATTGCAATTGGTGTATTGGTTTTAATGCAACATGTTCATTACACTATAGATGTAATTTCGGCTCCGTTTTTTGCATATATCGCTTTCAAAATAACCAAAGCCTGGGTAGCGCCGGCTTTATTAAAACCATATACAGCATAATTTAAAAAGCTTCTCCTAATTGTAAATAAAAACCCTGATTATTTCCCTGTCCAATACCATAATCTAAACGTAGATTCAATTTTTCTTTTTTGGTTAATCTGATACGCAACCCGGCACCATAAGCATACTTCAATCCATTTAAAGTAAAATCATTTATAGCATGGCCCACTTCACCACTACTGGCAAATACTGCCATACCAATTCTTTTATAAATAGGCATTCTGTATTCAGCCTGAAAAACAAAAGCCTGTTTATCCCGATACCTTCCACTATAATAACCGCGCATACTATTCGCACCACCTAAAGAGGCTAAACTTCTTAATGGTACTTCTGCACCTATATTTGAAAAACTATATGCCTGTAAAGCCAATACCTGTTTGTGGTAAATCCGAATAAACTTACGCAGGTCAACTACCCAATTTGTATAATCATAAGTTGAGCCTAATATTGGATCAAAATGGTTAAAATAAACCTGTGCAAAATTACCTTTATCGGGTGCAAATGCATCATTGCGGTCATCATAAGTTAAACTCAATCCTAAACCTGAAACAAAATATCCGGAACGGCCTGCAATATGCTCCTGATCAAATAAGCCACCTGGCGTATAATTTATTTTATATACGTGTTGCATTTCATACAGTAACCCTCCAAAAAAATGATGGCCTAAATTTCGCAATAAGTGCAGGTATACATAATACTGCTGAAAACTATAATGCTCCATGGCAGAATCAGGAGTTGTATTGCCAATGCCCCAAATTTTATCGGGAAATGAACTGTAAGAAATTTGTTCGTTTAAAATATAATTTTCATTCCTAAAATACTCTGCTCCATTAATGGCAGCAATGAATTGTTTTTTTAGCGAATACAAAACTACCGACTGCAAGTTAGAAGTTCGGGATACAGTATCAGATTTTGATAACCGAAAGGTAGCCGATCCGGCTAAACCAAACGACCAACTTGTTTCAATTGATTTGGCAATGACAGGGAAGTACAATATTTTTTTGGAGGGCAAACTATCTGTAAGAAGTGCCTGAGCATATAAATGCATATTGAACAGCAGAAAAAATAAAAAAAACAGCAGGATAGTTTTCTTCAACATATGGGTTAGTACTCAAAAATATAGGTAAAACTGATTTGAAACACGAAAGGATTGCCAAATTCAAAGATTTAATCTACTTTTAGTTGATGTAATGTTTATAATTTTATAATAATTAATTAACATTGCAATTACTTTGATAAATATAACCCTCGAATGAACAAATGGAATAGTAATTTTAAATTAGGTGATACTATTACTGAGGAGCAAAAAGAATTTTTCGATAAAAATGGTGTCATTGTTTTTAGAAATTTTCTTACCCAAGAAATGATATCCCTTTATTTAAATGAATTACACCGGCTTGAGTATGTTTGGCTTACTGAAGGACGCGATAAAATAAATGGCGTTCCTTTAAAATTTGGTAAGGACGAACAAAATAACAAAACTATACAAAGACTTTGCTTTACTTCTTTGTATAGTGAAGCCCTGCATCATTTACTGAGTGATGAACGCTTAAAAGCTTTAATTACTTTATTGGACCCTTATGAAGGGCGCATTGCAGAAAATGAAAAAGATGGTTTGGTGATAAATAATTACATTAATATCCCCAATAGCACGTTCACCCAAATGGGTTGGCATACAGATAGTCCTCGCGACTTATTTTTAGGCCAGAAAATTATGCCTATGCTAAATGTAGGTATACACCTTGATACCTGCTTGTTTGAAAATGGTGGATTACGTGTGTTACCCGGTACACATAAACAAAATATTTTGAAACTATTGTTTGGCAAAAAATATTTTGTTGATTATAGTGATGACCCAAGAGAAGTTGGTTTCGATATTTTTTCCGGCGATTTAACGGTACATGATGGCCGTACATGGCATCGGGTAAAGCAGTCTCCTTTAGTAGGAGAAGCCAGCAGAAGAAGGGTAATGTATATACCCATCATCACAGGCAAGTTTAAACCCAAGCACGAAAAAAGTAAAACGCCTTTTTATCATCGTTTTACCAGTGCAGTGCATCATTAAACGAAATGCAATTTTATTTGCAATGCTTTGCTATATTGCAGTAAAAGGATATTGCATAACAATAGCATTTCATTATGAAACCATATATTCTTATTACAGGTTCCAGCAAAGGTATTGGCAAGGCAATGGCTGAATTATTGGCCGAACAAAAAAACAATTTGCTTTTACTTGCCAGGAGCGAACAAATTTTAGCAGATCTGGCCAGAGAATTAACCCAAAAACATTCTATTGATGTACAATATTTGGCAATTGATTTAGCAAAAGACAATGCGGCAGAAGAGGTATTGCAATGGGTTGAAAGTAATCATTTTCCCATTCAGGCACTCATCAATAATGCCGGATACGGGTTAAGCGGCTCCTTTGAAAAATACCCATTGATACAACATAAAGATATGATGCGGTTAAATATGCTGGCACCGGTTCAATTAACCTATTTATTACTACCCATTTTAAAACAACAACAAAGAAGCTATGTTTTGAATATTGCCAGCGCTGCGGCCTATCAGGCTGTGCCGGGATTAACTTTATATGCAGCCACTAAATCTTTTTTACTCAGTTTCAGCCGGGGCTTACAATTTGAATTGCAAAACTCAAATGTATCGGTAACTGTTGTTTGTCCCGGCGCAACAGATACAGATTTTCCCAATCGTGCACAAGTGGGTCCCAAAGCACAAAAAGCTGCTGCACACCTTAATATGTCAGCAAATGAAGTAGCTACTTTAGCTATCCATGCGATGTATGCGGGGAAAACAGAAAAAATTACGGGCTTCGTCAATCAATTAGGTGTAATTTTTGCCTGGTTACTTCCCAAAAAATGGGTTGAAAAAGCCGCTGCCGGAATGTATAAGGAATAAAAATTTGCATTTGCTTTTTGCTTTTAATCATTTAGCTGTTATATTTGCAGCCCCATTAAGGAATAAGGCCCCGTAGCTCAACTGAATAGAGCATTTGACTACGGATCAAAAGGTTTCAGGTTTGAATCCTGACGGGGTCACAAAGAAGTCTGTAAAATGTATTACAGACTTTTGTATTTTTTATATCAATCATTTTTCCATCAGGCAACTTCTACCCATGTATGATCAGCTAATAACTGAACAGTTGCTACAAATTGTTTAAAAGGCCCCTTACCTGCCCACTCTTTGGGTGCCACTAATGAGAGTAAATAATTGCCGTCTTTGTTTTCATACAAATGATATATCTGGCCTATTTGAGGCTTAAAGTTCATTTGAGCATCATAAATCATTAAACTTAATTCACGCCGTTTTCTAATTTCCTGAGCCTGCTTAGCCAATAACTCAATTTGTTGTTTTATTTGCTCTAACTGCATATTGGTTTGCGCTTCCATAGCAGATAATGCTTTATGTTTTATCATTCCCTGCTTAGTAGGTTGTATAGCAACACTACCGACTGATGATGCATAAGGCAAAACACTCATTTGTTTGTGATACACCTCTTTATTCACAAACTCAGTACCGTTGGTATTCTTTCCCTGATAAAACAGTTCAAGGTACCCATTCGGTAAAATGCGATGTTGCACAGATAAAACCTGCTGATTATTTTTGAAAAAGATATGAATAAGCTTGGAAGTATCAGATATTTCAGCTGCAACTGTATCTGCAAATTCCTGATATTCACAGGGTTGCAGGCTTCCATCAGGAACTACTGAAAACTGAGCATAATAGAGATCGGAA
>JAKAKY010000076.1 GCA_021824365.1 Bacteroidota bacterium
ATTTAACCTGTCAGCCTTGCTCAAATTTTGGAACAGCAACTTGTCCCAAAAATCATTTTCATTGTATGCAATGGCAAAATATAGAGGGAATTGCAAAAGATGCATTACAACGGGTTATAAATAAATAAGCCCTGTGTTAATAACAGGGCTTATTAAAAATGTATCATTGAAGATTATAATGTTTTTAGCACATCATTCATACTTCTAACAGCAGCGGCACTTTTGGCAAATGCAGCTTTTTCATCTTCATTTAATTCAAAATCCAGCATTTTTTCCCATCCATTTCTTCCGATAGTTACCGGAACGCCGAGGCAAATATCTTTTTGTCCGTATTCACCATCTAAATAAACGCAGCAGGTAATTAATTTTTTCTCATCGCGTACAATGCTTTCAACCATTGATGCGCAGGCAGCGCCGGGTGCATACCAGGCAGAAGTACCAATTAATTTGGTTAAAGTGGCACCACCTACCATAGTATCATTAATAATTTGTTGTTGTTGTTCAGCAGATAAAAATTTGGTAACAGGTACACTGTTCCAGGTAGCTAAACGAATCAAAGGAATCATAGTGGTATCACCATGGCCGCCTACAACTACTGCGTTTAAATCGGCGGGGCTGCAACCTAAATGGCGGCTTAACTGATAACGAAAACGAGAGCTGTCTAATGCCCCGCCCATGCCAATGATGCGGTGTTTTGGTAAACCCGTAGCCTGCAAGGTTAAGTAGGTCATGGTATCCATTGGGTTGGATATAATGATGAAAATGGCATTGGGTGAATATTTTAAAATATTTTCAGCAACACCTTTTACAATACCTGCATTCACTCCAATCAATTCCTCTCTGGTCATACCGGGTTTGCGGGGTAAGCCTGAAGTAATCACTACCACATCTGAATTGGCAGTTTTTGTATAATCATTGGTGCTGCCGGTAATACGGGTATCAAAGCCCAATAATGCAGCGGTTTGCATCATATCCTGTGCTTTTCCTTCGGCAATACCTTCTTTAATGTCTAATAATACCAATTCATGGCAAAGTTCTTTCCTGGCAATATTATCGGCACATGTAGCACCAACGGCTCCAGCACCTACAACGGTAATTTTCATAAAAACATATTTAATAATTAGTGAATAAAAATTTATTTTTTAGTAGTTTGATGATGGTTTTTCGGCCAGGTTTCTTAAAAGAAATTACTGTATAGCTTCCATAATTTCCTGCGGCGAGGCACCTTGCCTAAACTCTTTTACAAACCTGCCATGCTTGTTGTATAAGGCAATAAATGGTGTAAATTCTACTTTGTAAAATGCGGGTATAAAGTATTGAGGGTCTCTTCCTGCCACTATATTTTTATATTTGCTGAGGCCATAATCGAAATAAAATTTTTTAATATCCTCAAACGGATGGTAGCTTACCCAAACAAAAAACAGGTTGGAAAGGCTGTCCATTTTTTTGTTGAGCTCTTTGGCTTCATATTGGCAATGGCCGCAATCAGGGCTAAAGTAAATAATAGCTACCGGAATATTTTTTGGAAGAGAACGGTTGGTAAACCAGGTACTGTCTGTACTTAAAATTTGAAAGGAAGGAATGGTTGGATTTTTTAAATAAGGTGGTAAACTGTCGTTATTTGTTTGTGCATTTGTCAATAAAGGAAGCGAACAAATAACAGCAAAAGCAATAAGTAAGTGCTTCATGTTGTATAGTAATTTAACTTGTTTTGAAAAAACAGCATTCACAAAACATAAATGCGGCATAAAGATACGAATACGTTTGTGGATGATATTTTGAAAATGCAAAATTAATGGAGAAATGATCGGTAGTTTGTTAAAATACGGGTTTTGTGATGGTTATGTTTTGAAACATATTATATAATAAAAAACCTGCTAAAATCAACTGATTTCAACAGGTTTTAACAACGAAATAGTAATTTTTTTTAACCTTTGTGCCCCATATTTTGTCTGTGAATTTGTTTGTCGGCACGTTTAATGGGATGTTTAACACCGTCTGCCTGTAATTGTTTCCTGTCCTGATTCATGTCTTTTTGATCGGCATGAATGTCTTTGTTCAATGCTTTCGCTTTTGCTTTGTTCCCATTTTCTAAAGCTTCTGCGCGCTGCCTTTTATCTTTTTTTACCTCGCGAACATCATGCCGCATGTCTTTCATCCCTGATTTTACTGCAGGATTTTGGGTGGTGGTGCCGGTTGTAGCACCGGTTTGTGCCATAGCCGCACCGGTAAAAATTAAACCGGTGGTTAAAAGGAAAATTGTTTTTTTCATGAGTTTCATTTTTTATAAATGGTGTGTGTAATAACAGACCATATGCTGCCGAAGAAGTTTATTTTACCGGTAAAATAATTTTTAAAAAAGAATGTTAAGTGTTGTAATGCCGGTTGTGTGGTTCACTAAAAGTTTACCGGCTTTAAGAGAAGTTTGGCTATGAATGAAGGATTTATTTCTTTTGTGCAGCTTCTATCATGCGCATTTCCTTGGCATCTTGTAAAAATTCAGAGGCAAAGATGAAATGATTCAGTAGCTGGTCCTTACTGAAAATGATGTCTTTATTACTGCCTTCCCATTGTTTGCGGCCATTGTGCAGGTAAATAATATGGTCGCCAATTTCCATTACACTATTCATATCGTGTGTAACCACAATGGTTATTATATTAAATTCTTTTGTAATATCTTTAATCAGTTTATCAATTAGTAAAGATGTTTGTGGATCTAATCCTGAGTTAGGTTCATCACAAAACAAATATTTAGGATTCAGTACAATTGCCCGGGCAATGCCCACCCTTTTTTTCATACCGCCACTTAACTCGGCCGGAAATTTTTGGTTAGAACCCGATAAGTTTACCCTTTCCAATACCTCATTCACACGCTTTTGTTTTTCGGCCATTGTTAGTTTGCTAAACATATCGAGCGGAAAACGTACATTTTCTTCTACAGTTTTTGAATCGAAAAGTGCTGAGCCCTGAAAGAGCATACCAATTTGTTGTCGCAGTATTTTTTTCTCGTGCTTATTCATGGTAAGCATGTTTTCGCCACCGTATAACACATTGCCCAGATCGGGCGTAAAAAGCCCCACAATACATTTGGTTAATACCGTTTTACCGCTGCCACTGGTACCAATAATCAGGTTGCACTTCCCGGCCTCCATGGTAGCACTAATGTCTTCCAGTATGGTTTTATCTCCAAACGTTTTTTTTATGTGGCTAATTTCAATCATATATTTTATGCTAAGTTACAGCACAGCTATCTGGTTCTTCAATAAATCCTGCATATCTTCTCTTTTCCTTATTAAATGCGTTTCTCCATTTAATAATAGTACTTCAGCAGGTTTAAACCTGCTATTAAAATTGCTGCTCATTTCAAAACCATAAGCACCTGCGTTATAAAATACAAGCAAATCTCCTTCCATAGTTTCATTTAATAACCGGTTCCATGCAAAAGTATCGGTTTCGCAAATATTACCCACCACCGAGTAATGAAGGTGTTTGCCATTAGAATTGCTAATATTTTGAATACGATGATAGGCATCGTAAAACATGGGTCGTATTAAATGATTAAAGCCACTATTTACGCTTACAAAAGTGGTGGCTGATGTAGGTTTTACCACATTAACCTCTGTAATAAAATAACCGGCTTCGCTTACTAAGTATTTGCCCGGTTCAAACCAAACTTCTAACGGTTTGCCATTTGGATTAGGATGCGATGAAAATGCTTGTTTAACTTCCCTTGCTAATAATTCAATATCAGTTCCTTCTTCATTTTCTTTGTACGGCACTTTAAAACCACCCCCTAAATCAATATATGACAAGTGATTAAATTTCGGAATTAAATCAAACAATACTGTAATCCCTTCTACAAATACCGAAACATCTTTTATTTCGCTACCGGTATGTATATGTAGTCCTTTTATAATCAGATTGTGTTGCTCAATCACATGTAATACCTCTGTTATTTGCTCAACCGGTATACCAAATTTACTTTTATCATGCCCGGTAGATATTTTTAAATTACCGCCTGCCATAATATTGGGACGTAAACGTATACCAACGGGACAGGCATTGCCGTATTTTTTTCCAAACTTTTCTAAATTAGATATACTGTCTATGTTAATGTGTACGCCTTGCTGTACTGCTTCTTCAATTTCTTCAAAAGTAATTCCGTTTGAGGTGTACAAAATTCTGCTGGCCGGTATACCTGCATGGAGGGCAAGCATTACTTCGTTAATTGAGCTGCAATCTATATTGCAGCCCAAATTGCCGATATATTTTAAAATATTAATATTTGTTAATGCTTTGCAGGCATAAAAAAAATGGGTATTGGTAGCTACAAATGCCCGGGTTAAATGTTGGTATTGTGCTTTAATTTTTTCAGCATGATAAACATACACCGGTGTGCCATATTGCTGAGCTATGGCCATTAAGGTTTGGTTACTGAGTGGCTGCATGTTGCGAAGATACAGCTTGCAAAAATAGATTGCTGATGGGGGAATGTTTATTCGGGCGAATTTTTTGAATCATCTGTATCCTCACTTTCTGAAGCCTTGTTATTGCCGGGTGAAATACTGTCGTCTATTAAAAGCTCTCCCTGCGCATTAACAATGATTGTGCTACTTTCAGTTGCTGTATTAGAATCAGTTTCACTCATAAAATCCTCCGGTTTAATAATGGTGGCATCTACTGCCTGTTCGGCCAATACTTCTTTTATTTTAGGTAAATCATCGGGAGAGTTGATGCCAAAATAATCCATGAAATTTTTAGAAGTGGTGTACAATAACGGCTTGCCGGGTAATTCTTCATTCCGGCCACTAATTAATATTAACTCTTTTTCCAATAACTTTTGTACACTATAATCGCTGTTAACGCCGCGAATGGTTTCAATTTCTCCTTTGGTAACAGGTTGTTTATAGGCAATAATGGCCAATGTTTCTAAAGCGGCATTTGATAAGCGCTTTAAGAACTTATCGCCATTGAGATGAACCACAGTTTTGTGGTAGGGTTTTTTGGTAAGAAACTGCCATCCGCCACCACTTTCAATTACTTCAAACGAATAAAACTCTGATTGATATTTTTCATGAATGCCTTCCAAAGCCATTTGCACCTGTTCTAAGTTAATGCGTTCTTCCATAAAGCCAAAAGCATTATTAATCAGCTCAACCATTTCGGAAGCTGTCAGTGGTTTTTCGCTGGCAAAAATTAACGCCTCAATATGTGGTATAATATCGCTTAATTCCACTGTATAATTACTTAAGGGGGTGCTAAAATAGTGTTTTTTATTAACCCTGTAAAGCGGCTGCACCACTCACAATTTCTGTTAATTCTGTGGTAATGGCTGCCTGTCTGGCTCTGTTGTACGAAATGCGCAATGATTTTAATAATTCATTGGCATTATCACTGGCTTTATCCATCGCCGTCATTCTGGCACCATGTTCGCTGGCATTGGCATCTAATACGGCTTTGTACAACTGCGTATTTAAAATTTTAGGCATTAGTTCCGTCAGCAAAATTTCTTTTTCAGGCTCAAAAATAAAATCTGCCTTTTGCGTGCCGGACTGTTGAATTTTGGGAATGGGTAAAAATTGCTCGGCTACAAAACGTTGCGATGCTGCATTTTTAAACTCACTGTAAATAATTTCAACCGCATCAAAAGTTTTGTTTTCAAAAGCATGCATGGCAGCCTGAGCAGCTTCCTGCACTTTTTCAAAACTGAGCTGTAAAAAAATATCTTTATAGCTATCTTCGGTTTTAAAGCCCTGTTTTGACAAGCTTTCATAACCTTTTTTGCCAATATTCCAAATAGTGATATTTCCTTTCTTGAATTGCGTAGGGTACTTTTCGGCAATGATTTGTTTGGCCAATTTTACAACATTTGAGTTATAGGCGCCACACAATCCACGATCACTGGTAATTACAAGCAGCAATACTTTTTCTACCGTGCGTTCTTCGGCTAATGCCAAATAGGCACCACCTTCCATATTGCTTACAATATTGCTGAGCATTTCCTGCAATTTGCGGGCATAGGGGCGCATTTGTATAATAGCATCTTGTGCCCTGCGTAATTTGGCAGCACTTACCATTTTCATGGCTTTGGTAATTTGCTGCGTGCTCTGTACACTTTTAATTCTGTTACGTACTTCTTTTAACTGACCGGCCATAGTTCAACTTTAAATTGGCTGCAAAAGTAGCAGATTGGCATTAAATTCCCATCCTTCCTTAAAAAACTACTTAAAATTTTGCTTTACAGGTGCCAAACCAATCCCAAACCATTATTGGTAGGCTCAAGAGCCAATTTTGAAAGCTTTTTGCCATTTTGGTGATGCTCAAAGTACTGAATTACATCCAACACCAATAAAAAACTGCCCTGCAATATTATACTGCTCCCAAATCCTTCTGTTTGGGAGTTATTGATTCTCAGTCCATGTTCTCTTAAATACAATCCGGTAGTAATATAAGCAGCGTCTAAACCGGTATTAAACAGTAAAAACTGTTCAATTTTCTGCTGCTGCTGCCAGTTTTGTTGTGAGGTAACTTTTTTGGCAAGCGCTTTTTTGGCCTGAACAAATCCAATACCGGCAATAGCAGCGTTTACCACATTCCAATATACATTCATCTTAAAAAAGGCTTGTGTGTTTCCTTTTGTGCTGGCTGCACTAATACCACTTTGAATAATATTGATTCCCGCCCATGTACCCAAAACAGTCATATTGTTTTTATTGAGCATTTGCCGTTTGATGTAAATACTATCATATTGCTGTTGTAAACTGTCGGTTAAATGCAATTGTGCCTGCAGGTTTATGGTAAAAAAACAACATAGCATCATCAGGTACCAAAACTTTTTACTCATAGCATATCCAATTTTTCATCAGTTTCAGTGCAGCACATTCTATTTTGCTGCCCAAAATAAATAGCGAATTCGTTAACTAATTGATAAAGCAGTATTATTGCGTTTCATAAACATAGAGAACCTTCAAATTGTTTACCTTTAACGCCCCTGAATATGCCATTTTGGCTTAAAAGGTTTTGTAGCACCGATTTTGAATAAAATATTTTTTTATTACACACAAGTTATTTTGAGATATGCTGAAGTTAATGTCAAAAATTTTAGGTGGAAATAAGAGCGAAAAAGACGTTCAGAAAATTCTTCCTATTGTTCAAAAAATCAATGAGTTTTATGAACAATATCACACATTGAGTAATGATGCGTTGCGCAATAAAACAATTGAATTTAAAGCGAAGATAAAAACCCATCTTGCTGAGACTGATGAAGAAATTGCCCAATTGCAGCAAAATGCCGATGGTTTGCCTGCTACGGAAATACATGAAAAAGATAAGTTATACCATCGGCTGGATAAATTAAAAAAAGACAGGGATAAGCATATTGAAACAGCTTTGAATGAAATTTTACCGGAAGCATTTGCCGTGGTGAAAGAAACTGCCCGCAGGTTTAAAGACAATGAAACATTAGTGGCTACAGCCTCTGAACTTGACAGGGAATTAAGTGTAAAAAAGGATTATATCACCATTCGCAACAATGAAGTAGTATATAATAATACCTGGATGGCTGCCGGTGGTAAAGTAGTTTGGAATATGCTGCATTATGATGTGCAGTTAATTGGTGGCGTAGTATTACATCAGGGGAAAATTGCTGAAATGGCAACTGGTGAAGGTAAAACCTTGGTTTCTTCTTTGCCGGCTTACTTAAATGCGTTGGCCGGTGAAGGCGTGCATATTGTAACTGTAAACGATTATTTGGCTCGCCGCGACTCTGAATGGAATGGCCCCATATTTGAATTTTTGGGATTGAAGGTAGATTGTATTGATAAGCATGATCCCAATACTGAAAGTCGTCGTAATGCTTACCTGGCTGATATTGTATATGGTACGAATAATGAATTTGGTTTTGATTACCTCCGCGATAATATGGTGCACTCACCCGATGAAATGGTGCAACGCAAATTTCATTACGCCATTATAGATGAGGTGGATAGTGTGTTGATAGATGATGCCAGAACACCTTTAATTATTTCGGGACCCATTGGTAAACAGGATAATATTGAACAATTTTTTGAACTGAAACCTCGTATTGAAAAATTGGTAGAGGCGCAGAAAAAAGCCGTCAACCAATTTTTAATTGAAGCCAAAAAGAAAATTGCGGAAGGTAACGATGAACCAAAAGATGGTGGATTGTTACTGTATCGTGCTTTTAGAGGGCTACCCAAAAACAATGCGCTCATCAAATATTTAAGTGAGCCGGGCATGCGCATGAAACTGCAAAAAGCAGAAAATTATTACATGGCCGACCAGTCAAGAGAAATGCATATTGTAGATGCAGAACTCTATTTTTATATAGATGAAAAAAATAATTCAGTTGAATTAACAGATAAGGGTATTAATCTGATTACGAAAGCCGGAGAAGACCCGCACTTCTTTGTACTTCCGGATATTAGTGTTGCATTGGGAGATATTGAGCAAAACAAAACACTCATTACCGAAGAAAAATTGCACAAAAAAGAAGCACTCATTAATGAGTATGCACAAAAAGCAGATCGCATTCATACCGTACAGCAATTATTGAAAGCCTATACTTTATTTGATAAAGATGATGAGTATGTGGTATTAGACGGGCAGGTAAAAATTGTGGATGAACAAACCGGTCGTATTTTAGATGGCCGGCGCTATTCGGATGGTTTACATCAGGCCATTGAAGCAAAAGAAAATGTAAAGATTGAAGCTACTACACAAACCTATGCCACCGTTACCCTTCAAAATTATTTTAGAATGTACCATAAGCTGGCCGGTATGACGGGTACTGCCCAAACGGAAGCAGCAGAATTATGGGATATTTATAAATTAGATGTTGTAGCTATACCTACCAATGTGTCTGTTATAAGAAAAGATAGTAATGATTTGGTATTCAAAACCAAGCGTGAAAAGTTTGGTGCGGTGATTGAAGAAATTTTAAATCTGCAAAAAAATGGCCGACCGGTTCTGGTTGGCACCACTTCGGTTGAAGTGAGTGAATTGCTTAGCCGTATGTTGCGGCAAAAGCAAATACCACACAATGTATTAAACGCTAAACAACATGCCCGTGAAGCACAAATCATTGCCGAGGCAGGTATGGCCGGCGCTATTACCATAGCTACCAATATGGCCGGTCGTGGTACCGACATTAAGTTAGGGCCCGGTGTAAAAGAAGCCGGTGGATTAGCAATTTTGGGTACTGAACGCCATGAGTCAAGAAGAGTAGACTTACAGCTCCGTGGTCGTGCCGGCCGTCAGGGCGATCCAGGTTCTTCTGTTTTCTTTGTTTCATTAGAAGATGATTTAATGCGCATGTTTGGTAGTGATAGGATAGCCAAAGTAATGGATTTTGCCGGCTATAAAGAAGGCGAAGTAATTCAGCATAGCATGATTACAAAATCAATTGAAAGGGCACAGAAAAAAGTAGAAGAGAATAACTTTGGTATTCGGAAACGTTTGTTGGAGTATGATGATGTAATGAATAAACAACGTACCGTTATTTATACCAAACGCAGCCATGCATTGTTTGGCGAGCGGTTGGCTCTTGACTTAGATAATACTTTTTATAGTGTTGCCGGCGAAATTATTAACGGATTTAAAGTAGAGGATGATTTTGAAGGTTTAAGATTGGCCTGCATTGTACACTTTAGCACTGATACCAATATTACACCGGAAGAGTTGAGTAAATTATCTGAACAACAGCTAACTGAAAAATTATACAATCAGGCTATTACCAATTACCAAAACAAGAAAGCAGAATTAGCTACAGAAACCCTGCCGGTATTTAAAAATATTCGTCAGCAACAAGGTACACATATCGAAAATGTAATTGTGCCTTTTAGTGATGGCAGAAAACAATTGCAGGTGCTGGCCAACATGCAAAAAACGCTCAATACCAACGGTACCGAATTGGTGAATGCTTTAGAACGTTCAGTTACACTGGTATTTATTGATGATGCCTGGAAAGAACATTTGCGGGCTATGGACGATTTAAAGCAAAGTGTACAAACGGCTGCTTACGAGCAAAAAGACCCGTTAGTCATTTACAAAATGGAAGCCTTTAATCTGTTTAAACAAATGGATAGCGAGGTGAATAAAGAAATAGTTCAATTCCTTTGCCATGCTACCATTCCATTACAGGAAGGTGAAACCGTTAAAGAAGGCCGCCAGCGCAAAACCGATTTAAGTAATATGCGTACACAAAAAGAATCGTTAGATGGTGCTGTGAGTGAAGAGGATTATTATGATCCCACTCCGGTAAAACAAGAGCCGGTGAAAGTAGGCCCCAAGATTGGCCGAAATGATCCCTGCCCTTGCGGAAGCGGTAAAAAATATAAAAACTGCCACGGCAAAGAAGCCTAAACATTTTATTTTATACAAAGGGGTTAAGTGCAGGATATGCAGTTAACCCCTTTTTTATTTACTTTTGAAAAAATTAAACTTGCTATATGCCTGCTGTAACAGCATTTTTACCTGATTTTAGAAACACCCCACAAATAGATCATGTAGGGGTGGAAGAAAGAGCCGCACGGTTTACCAAACGCAGTATTAAAGCCGAAACAAAAGTAATCGGATTAAAGCTGGTTTTGAATATGATTGATTTAACCACTTTGGAGGGAAAGGATACCGACGGAAAAGTAAAACAACTGTGCAGTAAAGCCATGCATTTACATGATGCGTATCCCGCCTTACCAACGGTAGCGGCTATATGTGTGTATCCTTCCATGGTGGCTGTTGCTAAAAAAGCTTTAACCGGTTCAAACGTAAAAGTTGCTGCTGTAGCCACTGCTTTCCCTAGTGGACAATCATCACGTGATGTAAAAATAAGAGATACCAAATTTGCCGTTCAGGAAGGGGCTGATGAAATTGATATGGTCATCAGCAGAGGAAAATTTTTGCAAGGCGAATATAATTTTGTGTTCGATGAAATTGCTGCTGTAAAAGAGGCCTGTGGTAATGCCCGTTTAAAAGCTATTTTAGAAACCGGTGAGCTGGTTACCTACGATAATGTGCGCCGAGCCAGCGAAATTGCCATGTATGCCGGTGCCGATTTTATCAAAACTTCAACAGGAAAAATTCAGCCTGCCGCCACCCTGCCTGTTACATTAGTGATGTTAGAGGCTATTCGTGATTTTTATTACAGAACCGGAAAAAAAATTGCCATGAAACCTGCCGGCGGCATATCTAAAGCCAAAGCCGCTTTGCATTATTTGGTAATGGTACAGGAAACCTTAGGTAACGACTGGCTAAATAATGATTGGTTTCGTTTTGGTGCCAGTAGCCTTGCTAATGATGTATTAATGCAGTTAGAAAAAGAACGTACCGGTGTATATCAGGCAGCCAATTATTTTTCTATCGATTAAAACTATTGTTCATTGAAAATTTTAACCATCCACTCTTATGGCCAAATCAACTAAAAATACAAAACCGGCATTACATTTTAAAACCAGTTATGCGCCTGCTCCTGAAAGTATAAGCGCTGCTTCCATTAAAGAGCAATACAATTTATTCATTAACGGTAAATTTGAAAAGCCACTTAGTAAAAAATATTCTTATACCATTAATCCGGCAACTGAACAAAAAATTGCATCCGTTGCCGAAGCCGGTAATACCGATGTAGATAAAGCTGTAAAAGCTGCACGTGCTGCTTATAATGGTCATTGGGGTAAAATGCCCGCAAAAGAACGAGCCAAATATATTTTCCGAATAGCCAGAATGATCCAGGAACGTGCCAGGGAATTTGCTATTATTGAAAGCGTAGATGGCGGCAAACCTATTCGCGAATCGAGAGATATTGATCTGCCATTGGCGGCTAATCATTTCTTTTATTATGCCGGATGGGCCGATAAATTAAGTTACGCATTCCCTAACAGAAATCCGGTACCGTTGGGCGTGGCCGGACAAATTATTCCCTGGAATTTTCCATTACTGATGGCCGCATGGAAAATTGCACCGGCATTGGCTTGTGGCAATACGGTTGTTTTAAAACCTGCAGAAACCACACCGCTCACTGCATTGAAATTAGCGGAGTTAATTCAGGATTGCAATTTGCCTCCAGGTGTAGTCAATATTATTACTGGTGCAGGCGCTACCGGTGCTGCATTGGTGAATCATCCGGATATTGATAAGATTGCCTTTACAGGCTCTACTGAAGTGGGTAAAATAATTCAACGTGCAACTGCTGCTACCACAAAAAAATTAACGTTAGAGTTAGGCGGCAAGGCTGCCAATATTATTTTTGAAGATGCCCCTATTGATCAGGCTGTGGAAGGTATTATTAATGGCATTTACTTTAATCAGGGCCATGTTTGTTGTGCAGGCTCCCGTTTGTTTGTACAGGAATCTGTGTACAAAGAAGTATTACAAAAATTAAAAGACCGTATTGCTACCTTAATTGTGGGCAACCCATTAGATAAAAATACCGATGTGGGTGCCATTAACTCTATGCAACAATTGCAAACCATTCAAAAATACATAGCCATTGGTAAAAAAGAAGGCGCGGAAATGTTTGAA
Source organism: Bacteroidota bacterium (assembly GCA_021824365.1). Classification (GTDB taxonomy): domain Bacteria; phylum Bacteroidota; class Bacteroidia; order Chitinophagales; family Chitinophagaceae; genus Hydrotalea. The sequence goes on from JAKAKY010000076.1 coordinate 12,535, forward strand.
AGCAGTTGCGATTTGCCGGGTAAAGGTTATTTCTGCAGGCCTGCTTTATTCACCAATGTGGCACAAAGCAGCCGTATTGCTCAGGAAGAAATTTTTGGTCCGGTTTTAGCCATTCAAACGTTTAGAACCGATGATGAAGTAATTGAAAAGGCCAATAACACACCCTACGGTCTAAGTGCGGGGGTATGGACGAATAAAGGGTCACGTATTTTCAACATTACTACGCGTTTACGTGCCGGTGTTGTTTGGGCGAATACTTACAACAAATTCGATCCTGGTTCTCCTTTTGGCGGGTACAAAGAAAGTGGTTTTGGCCGGGAAGGAGGTTTGCATGGTTTAAGTGCTTATCTAAAATAG
>JAKAKY010000271.1 GCA_021824365.1 Bacteroidota bacterium
CGGATACAGTTTTACCGGGGCTCCGGGCACCTGTGCAGGATTTTTAATTACCGGAAAATATATTGCCGGCACTTCATTAACCACATCCAATACGGTTAGCATCAATGCCTATCCTATGTTATTGTGAGTGGAATTTTGTAGTAACCACCGATAGCTTAAATGGTATTCAATTTAATTATACCGGCACTTTTACCATCACCGGAGCGCAAAAAATTATCTTACAAGGCACAAGCACACCCATCAATAAAGGTAATTTTCAATACATACCCACTATTGTTGGTGCGCATCCCCTGGGCGGGCAATCCTGTGCATTTACTATTTCAATACAGTAAAATACAAGATTGTTATTAAGTTTTGAGACAAACCATCACTTTATATTTCCCGCAACATTTTGAATGATATTCAATGAAGTAGATGAAGATTAAAATACCCCAACATTATTTGAGCTGAAACAAAATACCCAGAATACGGGGGATGCTATTGGCATCATCCTCGTCAAAATATTCAAACACCCGTTTCACCTCAAAGCCAACTGAAATGCCGGCATTCAAAAATTCAGACAAATGGTGCAAATAACAAGTTAATACCTGCAAACCATGCTCGTTGGTATATCTTGCTTTGGAACCGGTATACTGTTTAAAGGGATGCAATTCACCCACATACATATAACCGCCCGGTTGCAAAGCTGCTGCAGCTTTGGCAAAAGCAGCATCCAGATTTTCAATATGCTCTAATACTAAGCTAAAGACCACCAAATTAAATGGCTGCTGTACAAAATGCCAGGGTTCTAAAATATTGGCCTGTATAAACTGTACATGAGGTGCCTGAATTTTTCTTTGAGCCTCCTGCAACATCGCTTCAGAAAAATCAAGCCCCATTAACGTATTTGCCTTTGTGTGCAACCACTGTGTATTTTTTCCTGTACCGCAACCAATTTCCAAACAGGAATGAAAATCAATATCACGCAATAATGTTTTTAGTACTATTGCTTCCGCATCGCGGGTTTTATTATCATTCGTATCATATTGTGATGCCCATTGGTTATAGGCTTGTTGAATACTCATAAATGTTTACATTAACAGGTTTATTTACATATCATTCACACCATAGCTTCCCACAAAATTTCAACCGTATGTTTGGCTTTTTTGCCGGTACCATCTTTAATTTGGTGCCGACAACTGGTGCCCGGTGCTGCTATTTCAGTATCAGTACCTGCCTTTTGTACTGCAGGAAATAAAACTAAGTTGCCAATTTGCATAGATAAATCATAATGCTCTTTTTCATATCCAAACGAACCGGCCATACCACAGCAGCCCGACGGTATATAATTGACGGTATAATTTTCAGGTAGTGAAAGCACTTGTACAGAATCATTCAAATTGGTAAGTGCTTTTTGCTGACAATGCCCATGCAACTGAATACTTTTTGGCATTTTGGTAAATGAAGCAGCAGTAATAATCCCTTTTTTAATTTCACGTGCCAAAAACTCATCTATATAAAAAACATGTTTAGCCAATTGTTTAGCTGCTTCCCAATGTGCATCATCTGCCAAATCAATATACTCATCCCTAAACGTTAATATAGCAGATGGTTCTATGCCAATTAAAGGGGTTTCTTCAGTAATGAGTGGGCTTAATAAATCAATATTTTGATGGGCTATTTTTTTAGCCTGATACAATAAACCTTTTGATAACATGGCCCTGCCACTTTCCACATGCCTGGGAATAATAACCGTATAGCCTAATTTTTCTAATAACTGAATGGCGGCAATGCCTATACCGGCATCGTTATAATTGGTAAATTCATCGCAAAACAAATACACCAATTTTTCGTTATTAGCAGATACTGTTTGTTTTTCCCGCTTGTTCATCCATTGTTGAACCGTTATCTTAGAAAGTTCAGGCATGGAGCGTTTCGTTGCAAAACCAGCCATATTTTTAATAATAGTACCAGTAATGGGGTTAGTAACCAGACCATTGTATAAGCCCGGCCATATCGAACCTAATTTAGCTACCGTACTAAAATGTGCAATGAGTTTTGAACGTAATGGGATACCATTGACGTTATAATATTGTTGCAGAAATTCAGCTTTTAGTTTGGCTACATCTACATTAGATGGGCATTCAGATTTGCACCCCTTACAGCTTAAACACAAATCCATTACCTCGTAAATTTCTTTGTGGTTAAATTTATTTACGGCTGTTGAGTTGGTTAAAAATTCGCGTAAAATGTTGGCTCTTGCACGGGTTGTATCTTTTTCATTTCGGGTAGCCATGAAAGAGGGACACATGGTGCCGCCTGACAAATGTGTTTTCCTGCAATCGCCGGAGCCATTGCATTGTTCGGCATGCTGCAATATGGTTTGATTACCCCAACGAAATACGGTAGTAACGTTCGGGTCTTTTTGTCCGGGTGTGTAGCGCAACTGTGTATTCATCGGTGGTGTATCCACAATTTTACCCGGATTAAAAATATGGTGCGGGTCCCAGGTTTCTTTAATTTGTTGCAACAGTGCATAATTTTTTGCACCAATCATTTGCGGAATAAATTCACCACGTAACCGGCCATCGCCATGTTCGCCACTTAATGAGCCATTGTATTTTTTCACCAACGCGGCTACTTCGGTTGCAATGGTTCTAAACAAGGCATTCCCTTCTTCTGTTTTTAAATTAATAATGGGCCGCAGGTGCAATTCACCGGAGCCTGCATGAGCATAGTGAACGGCATACAAATCATACTTTTTCAATATGGCATTAAATTCTTCAATATAGCCAGGCAAATCATGCACATCCACTGCAGTATCTTCAATAACGGGCACGGCTTTATCATCTCCGGGCATATTCCCTAATAAACCCAATCCGGCTTTTCGCAGGTTCCATATTTTTTTGGTGTCGTTACCAAACAAT
>JAKAKY010000272.1 GCA_021824365.1 Bacteroidota bacterium
CTACAGTTTTTAATGCAGCATACGAATCGACCAAAGTGGCGCCACGCTTTACTGTACCGAGGTCGGCAATTTTTATTTCTTTATGCCAATAAAACAATTGATAAAATGCTTCGCGAACCGCATCGGCACCGGATGAGTGGCTATGAATACCGGCTCCACGCATATCATTACAACCCACCAATACCACATCGGCGGCTTCTACATCGGGAAAAGTAGCATCGGCAACATACATATCTACCTGTCCACCAATTTGTGAATCTAAATACGTTTGTTCATTCGCAATGATATCAATGGGTACAGGTTCTAAAAATTCAACCAAACTTTCAACATTCATGCGCCAATATTTTCAACAAACATACATCATTGTGCCATATGATTTAACCCCATATTAACCAGATTTTAGTGAAAGCATACCCGTAAGGCTTTATTTTTGTTTAGCAGCTATGTTTCATTTGTTAAAATATTATTTACTCATTGGTTTATTGACACTGCCCGGCGTTTCTATTATTGCACAAAGCAATTTTAAAATTAATACCACTTATACCACTATTGGATTAAAAGAAACCCTGCAGGTAAGTTATACCTATGCCGGTTTAGCGGAGATGAACGATTTAGAAGCACCTGATTTCAACAACTGGAAAATGATTGCAGGCCCCGGTTTTCAGACGCAACAGGTATATGCCAATGGTACCTATCATTCTGAAAGTAGTTTTATTTTTTTGTTGCAGCCATTAAAAACAGGCCAACTACAATTACCTGCTGCCAACCTGCACATTCAAAACACAACATTACAATGCCAGCCACTTACCATTATAGTACAACAGCAAATACCTGCCCATCATACCCCACAGGCAGGAGTACAAATGCCGGGCGGTTTTTTTGAACCTGATGAAGAAGAGGAAACTACGGGTATTGAACGTAATGCTATTTTGTTTCCGGGTGAAGATGCTGCGCAAAAAATGAAGAAAAATATTTTTGTGCGGGTGGAAGCCAGTAAAAACAAATGCGTGGTAGGCGAACCCATTTTAGTAACCTATACCCTGTATTCCCGGTTGCGTACTTCGGCTAAACTGATTCAGCAACCGGCATTTAATGGATGCACGGTGTATGAAATGACTACACAGGATTTGCGTTCAGAAACAAAACAATGGAAGGGCAAACGATACAATACTTTCATTATTAGAAAAGTACAACTAATACCATTAACCACCGGAACTATTACATTGAATGCGGTTACTGTTGAAAATACAGTAACCTTTTATACGTTAAAAAACAATGCAGTAAGCAATTCGTTTGAATACAGCAGTTTATGTAGTAATGCCCCCATGCAAATTATGGTAACGGATTTGCCTTTGCGTAATAAGCCCAAAGAATTTACCGGGGCTATTGGTCATTTTACCATTCGTGCACGGGTAGATAAAAATACAGATACAGCCGGTGATGTAAATAAATTAATGATTGAAATGATGGGTAGCGGAAATTTTTCATCGGTTACGCCACCTGTGATTAGCTGGCCCAAAAACACCAGTCATTTTACAATTAAAGAAGAAAATGATGTGAATAAATTAGTATTTCCTGCTGAAGGCACTAAAATATTTACGATACCTTTTACCTGTAAACAACAATGCACTACCGTTATACCGGTTATTACTTATCATTTTTATGATACAGAAACCGGAGCATACACCACACTGCAAACAGACAGTATACCTATACAGGTAGGGCCTGCTCTAAAAAACTTTATTAATCCTGATTTGTACACAGCCGGTAATACCAATGCCACCTATATATGGATTATTCCCGGCATAGGACTACTAGTAGCCATTGGATGGTGGATTGTTTATGGCTGGCAAAAGAAAGCGGCCGTACTGCATGCCGCTACAGTTGCCATAGCTAAACCACTAAGCATTGCAACCGATGAGGCTAATAGCATGCAAACAGATACACCTATTGCATTACCGGCTGAACCTATAGATACGGGCAATGTGTATGAATTACTGACCATACCCGACGATATCGCCTTTTTTAAAGCCGTAAAATCAATGGCGTTGACAGAAGAAAAAAGAGAAGTAGATATTAGAAGGAAAGAGGCTTTACAGGAATTAATTGCCGCATGTAACCGGGCACTGTATGCGAAGGTGGCTAATACTACCCGATATGATATTGCCGAGCAGTTAAAAATTTTATTTATTCCTCCGGCGTAAACTTATAGCCTGAGCCCCTTACCGATTGAAAGTATTGGGGGTTCTTACTATCTGCTTCAAAATATTTCCGAAAGTTCAGAATAAAATTATCAATGGTACGGGTGGTTGGATACACATTGTAACCCCAAACTACCTGTAAAATTTTTTCCCGGGATACCACTTCGCCTTTATTTTCAATCAGTAATTTCAGCAGCATGGCTTCCTTCTTACTCAAATCTACTTTAATGCCGGTACTGGTAATGGCTTCCTGTGCTTTAAAATCAATTTTATTGTTGCCAAATTCATATAGATCGCCAATGGTTTCTTTAACCTGTATTTTTTTATTTTTCTCAATCAGCTTTTCTATTCGTATCAATAGCTCTTCTAAATTAAAGGGCTTGGTTAAATAATCATCGGCCCCTTTTTTTAAACCCAGTACACGGTCTGCCCCCGTATTTTTAGCACTTAACATTAAAATGGGCACTTCATTGTTGTTTACCCGAACGGTTTCTGCAACGCTAATACCATCTACTTCAGGCATCATCACATCTAAAATAATTAAATCGAAATACTCATTGGCAATGGCTTTTAAAGCATCGCTGCCATTGTAGGCAGATGTTACAACATAGCCTTCTAACTCTAAATTCAGTTTTAAAGCTTCGTGTAGGTTTTCTTCATCATCTGCCAATAAAATACTTGCTTTTGCGGCCATTGATTGT
>JAKAKY010000273.1 GCA_021824365.1 Bacteroidota bacterium
TTCGGTTGCAGCAGGTATTGTAATGATGTTTACCGGCATTATTACCCAACAAAAAACAGCCATCAGAAATGTGGCATTGACAGCTTTACTGGTGGTTTTACTAGCCAACATTTTTGATACGTATGGTATTTTCAGCATTCATATTCCTACACATGATATGCTCAGTTTTCAAAAATTTGGCCTTTATTTCAATACCCTGGCTTTTGCAGCTACATTGTTGTTCATTTTAATTAGTGGGGCTGATGTTACCCTGATTGGCCATGGTAAACATGCTGCAGATTTTTTTGCACTTATTTTCTTTTCATTGGCCGGAATTACTATTCTAACCTCTTACAACTCATTGTTAATGTTGTTTTTGGGTATAGAAATCATGTCTATTCCTTTATACATTCTTACCGGAGCTGACAAACGAAACTTGAAAAGTAATGAAGCTTCATTGAAATACTTTTTAATGGGATCCTTCTCAACAGGAATTTTATTGATGGGAATTGCCTTAATGTATGGTGCCCGTGGCGGATTTGAAATCAACGTCTTAAAGCCTTCTGCCGTATCAAATGAATATGGCATATTAGATCCGCTTGGTTTAGTAATGGTATTTATAGCTATTGCATTTAAAGTATCTGCTGCACCTTTTCATTTTTGGACACCGGATGTGTATGATGGGGCGCCTGGTGTGTTTACCTCATTTATGGCTACCATTATTAAAGCAGCGGGATTTATTGCTTTTATACGTTTATTCGATAATACGGCCATTGAAATGGGTTTATCCTGGAAAATTATTTTACCGGTTGTAATTATTGCTACTTTATTGGTGGGTAATATTTCAGCCGTTTTTCAGCAAAGTGTAAAACGCATGATGGCTTATTCAAGCATTGCTCAGGCAGGTTTTATGTTATTTGCTGTGTATGCTGAAAATGATGTGGCTAAAGAAGGTATTTTAATCTATACGGTAGCATATTCAGTAGCTACCATTGGCATCTTTGCTATCCTGGAAAAAATGAAAGATATTTCCTTAGAAGGCTTTAATGGATTGGCTCAAAAAAATCCGTTACTGGCCGCTACCAATACCATCTTCTTATTATCACTAACGGGTATACCACTTACTGCAGGCTTTTTTGCGAAGTATTATATGCTTATATCTGCCATTAAATATGGCGGTAGCTCAGTAACCTGGTTGGTGATTGCAGCTGTTATTTTCGCCGCTGTTAGTGCCTATTATTACTTTCGGATAATACAGGCTATGTATTTTAAAAAGGGTAATCCTGAATTGCATCCGGTCAATAAAGGATTTTGCCTGATGTTGGTAATATTGGCTGCAACTATAATTATTATTGGTTTATTTCCTACCATTATCTTAAACTGGTTTTATTTTTAGATAACCGTATTTGTTCATTTGGTAGTTATGTTTTTTACGGAGCGCAATAAACTGCCATGAAAAACGGAACGTACAAGTGAGTGACACAACAGGCGATGCCCAAAGTTGCCAAAGTTGGTTACATAATATTACTTCCGGCATTTCCGGCTTTTACCGCCTGTTTATATTTTTTTGCGCTTATCCATTTTCATTTTAAACTATTGGATTACCCCTTATCTTTAGAATGATTTTATAAAATTGATTCATGACACTAACCGATTCATTTAATCTGGCATTTAAAACGGTAAGAGGTAACAGGCTAAGAACCGGTATAACGGTTGCTATCATTGCATTTGGTATTATGGCACTGATTGGTATTATTACTGCTATTCAGGCCATGAATCAAAGTTTGCGTGAAAGTTTCTCATCAATGGGTGCTAATGCGTTTGTGATTAAATACAAAGAATCCCGAATTCGTTTTGGCAGGGACCAGAGTGTTAAAAAATCGGCGAGAGGTGTAAAAAATAAAGTTTCTAATCTGGATAAAAACATTCGGAGAGAAGATGCGGTGTATTTTAAACAAAACTATGCCTACCCTTCAATAGTAAGTGTGTATATGCGTGGACCGGGAAATATGGAGTGTAATTATGGTGATAAAAAAACCAATCCGGTGGTAACGGTTTGGGGTGGCGATGAAAATTATTTAACCGTAAATGGCTTTACTGTGGCTGATGGCCGGAATTTAAATAGTCTGGATGTTGAAAGTGGCCGTAATGTGTGTTTATTGGGCAGCAATGTGGCCGCAAAATTATTTGGCGACCATCCGGAAACGGCAGTTGATCATATTATAAAGGTTGGTGGTATACCCTATCGGGTAATTGGTGTGTTGAAAAGCAAAGGTTCAAGCGGATTATTAAGGCAGGATGATATTGTGGTAACTTCTTACAACAGTGCCAGGCGTTTAGCCAATGCCTCACCGTCGTATTTTATAGGTGTGATGGTTGATAATGTGGCTATGTTAGATCCTGCCATAGGCGCTGCTACTGCACAGTTTAGGGGTATTAGGAAGTTACTGCCTACTGATGCTGATAATTTTACGATTGAGAAGAGTGACAAGTTTGCTGAATTGTTTATTACTTTTTTAAGTAGTATTACGGGTGCAGCAGCAGCAATTGGTATTATTACTTTAATTGGGGCAGCAATTGGGTTAATGAATATTATGCTGGTATCGGTAAATGAACGTACACGCGAAGTAGGTTTGATTAAAGCAATTGGTGGGAAGCGTAAAAATGTTAGACAGCAGTTTTTATTTGAAAGTATAATTATTAGTTTGCTGGGTGCCATATTTGGAATTATTCTGGGGGTTTTGGTTGGAAATATTTTTTCAATGGTACTGAAAACCGGTTTTGTGGTGCCCTGGTTATGGGTAAGTATTGGTATTTTAATCTGCTCTCTGGTTGGTTTTGCAGCAGGATTGTACCCCGCCATAAAAGCTGCGAAGTTAAACCCGATTGTTGCATTACGTTATGAATAACGGTGAT
>JAKAKY010000274.1 GCA_021824365.1 Bacteroidota bacterium
CTTCCAATTTTAAGTTTAAAAAACAGATATACAAAATACAGGAAATGCTGTATATTTTTTTCATTTGTTGAACTATTTAACAAAAAAATCAGGATTGTTCTTTGGCACCATAAGCCAAATCACCGGCATCGCCCAAACCGGGAACAATGTAGCCTTTAGCGGTTAATTCATCATCAATATCGCCGCACCACAATTGAATATTGGCGCCGCATTCTCTGCGCACAAACTCAATACCCACGGTACAGGCAATAGCTGTCACAACGTGTATGGCTGCGGGGGTATATGCCTGTTGCATGTATAGAATGGCTTTCACCAATGAAGCCCCTGTTGCCAACATGGGGTCACTAATAATTACCGTTTTGTTATCTAATGAAGGGCAGCTCATATATTCCAAACTTATTTCAAAACTCCCATCGCGGTGGTGTTTGCGGTAGGCCGAAATAAAAGCATTATCGGCTTTATCAAAATAGTTGAGCATACCCTGGTGCATGGGTAAACCGGCCCTTAAGATGGTAGCCAATACCGGCTGTTCCAATAAAACTTTACTGTTATGTATGCCTAATGGGGTAGGAATTTCTACTTCCTGCCAGGGCAATAGTTTACTAATTTCATAAGCGGCAATCTCACCAATACGTTCTAAGTTGCGGCGAAAGCGCATTCTGTCGGTTTGAAAGTGGATGTTCCTGATTTCTGCCGTCCAGTTACTCACCAAACTATGGGTATCACTTAAATTAACAATCATTACAAAACTGTATTTAGGGTACTAAAACGCTGTAAAATAAAGGTAAAAAATTGGAATGAAGGGCAGTGACTCCCATTTATTATTACCCTGAGTGATAAGCTGCCGATAATAACAGGGTGGCAGATAAAATATTCCCCTTCTTTACTTTTTTTACTACTTTTAAAAATTACTGGTAAATGAGCCTTTTTGATTTCAGTGCCGAAACAGTTTAATTAAATTTTTCTTTATGCCATATAATACCATACCTAATTTATTTTTTTCGCCTGTTTTTTGGGCTATTTTAAGGGCATAATTTTCTATCGTTCTGGATGATAAATGCAGCAGGCCGACAATGGCTTTATAATCATGATGGGTGGCCATTAATTGCAATATTTTTAATTCATTTTCTGAAAAATCGGGTATGGTTTGTTGTTCTTTTTTGTGCTGCAGGTTGTTCAGTAATTTTTTTACGAGGGCCTTTTCCCAAAAGGGATCAATAAATATTTTTTGCTGCATTACTGTATGAATGGCTTTTTGTAATTGTGTGGAATTATTGTTGTGCAATGAACCTTTGGCAATAACAGCAGCGGCACCGGCATCTAATAGTTCAACCACATCGGGTTCGGTTAACAATCCGGAAACCACTATTATTTTTATTTGTGGAAGGAAAAGCTGTACCAAACGGGTAAGGCCCATGCCATCTATTTCGGGCATCTGGCAATCGGTAATAATAATATGGGGAATTTGTTTGCTGGTTACCAAATCTTCCAACAACTGCTTAGGTTGGGTATAGGCATTTAAAATATTACAGCCTTTTATGTTTTGAACACAATGGCGTAACCGTTCCAGGTCGCGGATACGGTCATCTACAAGGGTTACAGATATAATATCGTCCATTTCGGTATATATTACATTAGCAAATTATGGTATTTTGAACAAATGATAAAATTTTGTTGAAAGTTTGTGGGAGGAAAATGAAAATAGAGTAGAACTACTCTATAAATAGAGTAATACTACTCTTGTTTACGGGTTTTGGAGTGATTAAATTTGTGATGTATTATTTGAGGTACACAAATAGTACCCTTTACCGGTAAAACAAAACAGGGAATACCGTTTATTATAGTGGCCATATAATGGATTGGTATAACTCTTTGCAGACAAGCAGTTTAAAAAATCCGCTGAACATTCCGACCCCATGAGCGTTAGGCAGGGGAGGGTACAATTTAATATAACCTGTAAAGTGATATTTGCTACCATTCTAAAAATTTTATCACAGCTAATGTGCATGGTAGTTTTAGTAGGGAAATTACTTACAAAGTATTACTTATTGAATAATAGCTAAAAGATTAGTTAAAAAACTTTTTTAAAAAAATCTATAACATAAAATTATTTGCTTATGAAAAAGATTCTTGGTTTTGCATCCATTTATTTAAAATAGTTTATTTTTATTTTCATGTTAAATGCTGTCATGTTTACCAGTTGTAAAAAACACTTCAATTCTTCAATCACAGCCGAAGGAAAGGATGGGATACAACCCTTTAGCTTTAACTGGGAAACGGTTGATTGGATGCCTACCCCTGCTGTTGTAGGCCAATCTTTAATAAACCCGCCATGGATTGGGCAGGGAAGTATAACTTCTATATATGGTATTGATGTAGTGAATGATCACAAAGCAAGTGATGGATGGGTTTTAGTGTATAATACATTTAATCCAAATTCCCCGGGTCCGTTACAGAATCCTTATTTTATTTTATATAATAAATATCGAGGATTAATGCGTATTTATTTTTACGTAACTTCACCAATTTCAAATAATTCAGATTATTTAGTTGATGGGCTTACGGCATCAACAACTGGAACTACAAGTTTGTTAAATTTTTTGGGTAACGATATTGTAGATGTTTCACAAAATCAATTATCCTATTCGCAGATTGAACCAGGCCCACCAGATGGCTCAGCTCCTTTAGCTACTAGAAAGTGGTACATGCTACAATATGAATTAGCTTACGATCCCAATATAGCAAACACTAATTATAATAATATTCAATTAAGTTGGTATACTAATTATAATAGTATTTCCAAAATATCATTGGGTGGTCCATTGATAGGTAGTGTTAATGGTACTGTTGGTTCTTCCACATCAAATATTAATTCCTCACTTTTAAATGGA
>JAKAKY010000077.1 GCA_021824365.1 Bacteroidota bacterium
GATCTCAATTCCACCCAATGCATAGGGTATCATGAATACAAACATCATCCAGGTAGTGGAGGCAAATGCAAACAACAAAAACCCAATAGCATATAAACTTAAACCAATGTAAACGCTTTTCTCCTGGCCTAATTTAGGAATAATAGCCCGAATTAAAACACCTTGTACAATACCAACTATGAGACCAATAAAACCGAGTGAGTAACCTACCATTCGTTCATCCCAACCAAACTTGCTCATGGTATAATAACTCCAGCAACTTTGTACGGCATGTCCTGCAATATATAATAGCGTGATGGAAAAAACCAGCCCTGAAATAACCGGATATTTTTTCAATTGTACTAATGAACCTAAAGGATTAGCCCGTTTCCATTCAAATTTTCTACGATTTTCTGCTGGTAATGATTCAGGAAGAATAAAATAACCATACAACCAGTTAACAAAAGCCAGTACAGCTGCTGCAAAAAAGGGCACCCTGGGTCCATAATAACCTAATACTCCCCCTAAAACAGGCCCAATGATAAAGCCTAAGCCAAATGCAGCGCCAATCATTCCAAAGTTTTGTGCTCTTTTTTCAGGCGTACTAATATCGGCAATATAGGCAGAGGCAGTTGTAAAACTACCGCCCGTAATGCCTGCAATAAATCTGCCCACAAATAACCAAAATATGTTTGGTGCAACACCTTGTAGCAGGTAATCCATTCCAAATCCAAATAAAGAAAATAATAATACCGGCCGTCTGCCATATCTATCACTTAAATTACCCAGAATGGGTGCGCAAACAAATTGCATTACGGCATATACAAATAATAACCAGCCACCATAATTGGATGCCTGACTTAAATTGCCATGAATGAGTTGTTCAATTAATTTAGGTAATACGGGAATAATGATTCCAAACCCGGTAACATCAATCAATAAAGTAATAAAAATAAAACCAAGTGCTGCCTGCTTTTTGTCTTTTGCCATGTAGAAAAGATATGCCCGCAAAATAACAGTAAAATATTGATTGGCTATTTTTTTTTAATAAATGGCATAAGTTTCCTCCGAAATGAATGGAAAGATTGCTGAAATATTTATTTGGCCGTTTAATTGCTTCTCCAATACATCAGCAAAAGTTTGCAGATAAACCATCACATCGGTCTTATCGTTTTTTTTGAGCCACCTGAAACCACCCGGCAATCGATTTAAGTACAGCACGATCTTCTAGGTATTCAATGTTATGAATATCGGTTGGGGTTAAACCCAATTCTTGTAATTTTTTCAGCAATAAATTAACCGGTACATTGGTAACGTTGCAATATATTCTTCTGCCAGTTCGGCCCACTCACCAAATCCGGTATGGGCATAAGTTAAAATTTCTTCTTTACTCAATTTGGTTACCACCTGTAATAAATTACCGCAGTTGCAGGTACTATGATTGCCCCCGGCATAAGGTGCACCATTTTGTAATTTTTCTGCTGTTTTACGAAGTGCATCAATTAATTCTAAACATGGAGTTGCCATCAACAAAACATTTACCAAATTTATATAATGCTGAATGTGGTATGATTGTTCAATGCTTTAAATGAATATGCTAAAATTAAGCACCACTATCTGTTTTCAATTGTTTTGTTGAACATGCACTTCAATGTAAAGGGGGAAAAATAATCAATTTTCTATTGACGAAAATAAAGGTAAAAAAATGTAAATGTATATGTTGAATCATTATTCTTTTGACATTGAATGTACACACAATGGCAATGGTTCATTTGTGCAAAATTTTTACCAGGAAAATTATACGTTTTATTTAATATTTATTGTGTAGAACTGTTGCCGGCATTGGTATTTTCGGAATTTACTTTTCTTCCTTTCATTTCCCGTTGTTGAATACTAAGCTTGCGCAATATTTTAGATTTAATCATAATGCCTGCTTCTGTACCGGCAGGTTCAATGCGGTATGGTTTACCATCGTAGTTGATAACGCCATATTCATTAATCCATTCATTAGCTAAAATTCGGTAAGGATCATTTGACCTGGCTTGTTTGGTTTTACCAAAAGTAATAAAATTATTATTGTTTTGTTCAAAGGCAATACCTACAATATTGTTTCGTTCTAACACACAAACACCCGGCGTATTTTTCTTTAATGTAATGATGTTTACGTTATGGCCATTTTCTAAAACCACTTTTCCATCTGTTACTTTGGCTTCGCCGGTTTTTACATCTCTTCTTAAAACAATTTCTCTGTCATTATAAAATTGAATTTTGTTGAGCTGTTGATGATTGGCAGCTAACTGAGAACGAATGGCTGCAGTAAAATAGGTTTTAGGAGTTGAACAAGCTGCAAAAGCTAAAGTGATAGTCAGAATACTTACTGTTTTTTTATAAAGCATAGCTTATTGTTTGGAATGAAAGAGTGCCACTAAAGACTGTTTTAGATTTGGAAAGTTTAGAAAGGCTTTGCTAAATTTTGTTAAAATTAAATCTATAGAAATGAAAGCTGCACATGCTTTTATGCCGGTCGGCGGCGTTGGGGAAAATTGGCAGTTATTAAACCTATAATGATGATGATACTGCTAATTACATGAATATTACTGAATGCTTCTCCTAAGAAAATCACTGCTTCAATGGTGCTGAATACCGGAATTAAATTACCCACTAAGGCAGTTCTTGCTGCTCCCAAAAGCGGGATGGCTTTATTCCAGCTTAAATAAGCTAATACTGATGCGCCTAAACCCAAATACAGGATAATCCCAAATGCGTTCGGAGATAATATTGTTTTTTGATTTAAAAAAATTGGTTGAATCCACAGTAAAGGTATCAGCATGAGGGTGCCGGCAATGATAATAACCGACAGAAATACCGTTCCATCAAGTGTTACGGGTTTTTTCTTAACCAGGATGGTATAAATGGCAAACAAAAGCGCGCTTAAAAAAACCCAAACATCACCAACCGAAAATTTTAATAATTGTACATGTTGCCAATTCCCTTTTGTCATTAAAAAAAGTACGCCAAATAAACACAAAAGCATACCCGCTATTTTAGTTGTATATATTTTTTCCTTTAAAAATATAGCTGCTAAAAAAGTGGAGAAAACCGGCGAGGCTGAAGTGCCGATGATTGCAAGGTTAATGGCCTGGGTATAATGCCCCCCAAAATATAAAAGTGTATTGAATAAGCTTATGCCAATGAAAGAAGTAATTAAAAGATACCAACGGTGTTGTAGAATTAATGGCCACTGCCGTTTGATTTTGGCGTATGTAAAAGGCAATAAAATGATAGCAGCTGTTCCCCAACGCAATAAACTTAACTGTACCGGTGGAATGGATTTCGCTAAGCCTCTTGCAACAATAAAATTACCCGACCACAATACCACAGCAAAAATGGCAGCAGTAAAACCGATTACAATTTTATTTTTTCTCATTTGTGTTTACTGCTTTCATGAATGGGCAAAATCATTTTCATAATTGCCTTTTATGCGCTCTATGGGGGGGTTAAAATACCCGAATTTCACTTCCGGAAATTCATCATGAATCAGTTGCTGTAATTGTTTAATACCCAGCATTTCGCCGGTTTCGGCCAAATTAATCTGGCCCAAATACCAGTCGGGATCAATATTAAAATTGCGCCACTGTATCATGCTTGGTTTTGTAGTGTGAATTAATTTTCTTAGTGCTTCATATTCTTCCACCGTATCGGTTACACCAGGAAAAACAAAATAATTGATACTACTCCAACCACCATATTTATGCACTATTTTTAAGCTTTCCAAAATATCTTCAAATGCATAATTATTGGGTCGGTAATAGCGTGTATAAATGCTTTTTTGTGCTGAATTAGTACTTACCCGAATACTGTTTAAACCTACTTTGCATAATTCAGCTACAGCATCTGGTTTAGAGCCATTGGTATTGATATTAATACTGCCTTTAGTGGTATGTTTTCTAATTTCAATAATCGCTTCCCGAATGGTTTCCCACATTAATAAAGGCTCTCCCTCACAGCCCTGGCCAAAACTAATAATAGGATAAGGTGCTTGTAACAAATGGGGTACCGTGAATTCGACTATTTCTGCAGTTGTTGGTTTAAAAGTTAACCGGTCTTGTGTTGAAACGATTGTTTCTTCTTCCGGTTGAAAAGAAATACAACCGATGCAATTGGCATTGCAGGCAGGAGAGGTAGGTACGGGGCATTCCCATCTTCCCAATGCAAAGTTTCTGGCAGCAGGGCAGTGGTAAGTATTACAACAATTATTCATTAAATGTTGTACCAATTTGTTTTGAGGATAGTTTTTCAGAAGTGCATCTGCGCCAGTATGAATGGCTTTTTCGTCGTATCCGGCACATTCCTGGCGTATATCACGTTCAATTCTGATGGCCGGAACATAAATGGTATTGTTATACCAGCCGGCTGCAGTGTAACAAAACAAAGGCAGGGTTGGCGCATCAGGAAATGATTCATACGCTGATAAAAATAAACCGGTATGCGCAGGTGGAATGAACGCAGCAACAGCCCATCCTTTTTCACACAACCGCATTTCGCCTGTTTTTACATCTACGCCAATTCCTCTGCGTTGAGGTAATTCGTACAAATTACCTCCTTCGGGTAGAGGTATCCAGTCTTCTGCCGGCACCTGAAATGCATCCCATCCGGCACGGCCGGTAGCAAAAAGCGTTTCATCTTCAAAGATATTACCATTACCATCTGAGTACAGTAAAAAAGGCGATTGTTGTAACATGTGCAACTTGTTCAATTAAAAATAAACTATGCTTGATTGGATGCCTGAATTTGTGCAGCGCAAAAAGCATTAAAATCAGCTTCTTCTTTGGGCGTTACTACAGCTTCTACATTTTTTTGGATTAATTGATTGTTTTTTAAATCAATTGTTAAAATATTGTCTTTCAATACCACGTTATTTACCTCCATCCAGCTAATTTTTTTGGATGGAATACTGTTAAAAACAATCTCCTTACTGTCAAATGCCACTTCCGGCAATACTTTGGCCGGCTTTTCTAATACTGCTGCTATTAAATACAGTATGGCAAAAAAAACGCCTTTGGGGTATAAATACCATCCCCATGCAGCCAGCATTAATGCAAAACGATAATAGGCCAAATAGCCCATGCTTTGCTGGCGGTAACACCATATCCACCAGGTGAAAATGAGTATGGGAATTAAAAAATTAATGGTGTAAATGCCCCCACTATGGCCATTTTGGAATAATAGAATTCCTCTTAAAATAAAAGCAATAGCGGCAATTGCAAGCATTAACTGACTAATCATGTCAATTGCTTTGAACAATCGCACCGGATATTTTAAAACAATGATAAAATCGTATGTTTTGGTAGGTTGTGTAAGCATATTTAAAAATGGCAAAATTAGGTTTTAAAACTGCACCTGTACTTATTTTTGTTAAATGAAAGGGAATAAAATGAGAATAGCTGAGCAACATCAGTATAATCTATTCATTTTACAAGTACTTTTGCGCAGTAAAATACGAATGATATGAAGAAGATGCATTTAATATTATTGGTAGCTATTGCAGCGGCTATTACCGTTTTAATTAGTTACACCGGTAATTTAACTACTTACGAAACCATTGCTTCTGCCAAACAAAAACCGGGAAAATTTGTGAATTTGATTGCCAAACTCGATACGAAAGAACCTATTCAGTATGATGCAGTGAAAGATCCTAATTTTTTAAGTTTTACTGCAATTGATACTTTGGGCAATTCAGTAAAAGTGGTGTACCACAATACCAAGCCTACTGACATGGAAAAAAGCGATCGGTTGGTATTAAAAGGCCGTATGGATGGTGATCACTTTGAATGTAAAGATATTTTGTTAAAATGTCCCTCTAAGTATAAAGATAATCCTGAGGCTACTGAAAAATCAATGGCTAAACAGAATTAAGTACTAATAACCTAAAGGCTTCCTGAATTCATTTTTGGTTGGCAATAAACCATACGCCCCTTTCATTTAGTTGATATATTTAACATTATGCAGTATAACGGAGAACACCTTTTACCCGGACAAATTGGTCATTTTTTTTCTATACTTTCTTTGGTGGCTTCATTAGTAGCCACCATTGCTTATTTTAATGCAACAAGAATTCCTGATTTGCATGCAGATAAAAAGAGTTGGACAAAGTTGGCCCGTGCTTCTTTTTTGGTTGAAACTTTTTCAGTGTTGGGTGTTTTCTTTTCTCTATACTATATTATTTATAATCATTATTTTGAATATTTTTATGCATGGAATCACTCTTCGCGTAGTTTGCAATTCAAGTATATTTTAAGTTGTTTTTGGGAAGGTTCAGAAGGTAGTTTTTTATTGTGGAGTTTTTGGCATTGTGTACTGGGTTGGATTTTAATAAAAACCAGTAAAACCTGGGAAGCAAGTGTGATGACGGTAATTAGCTTTGCCCAGTTTTGTCTGGCTTCTATGTTAATTGGCATTTACTTTTTTGGCTACAAAGTAGGCAGCAACCCATTTATTTTATGGCGCCAGCAAATGCCTGACATTCCTATCTTTTCTGATCCCAATTATTTACAACTGCCCCGTATTCACGAAGGAAACGACTTAAATACATTATTACAAAATTATTGGATGGTGATTCATCCACCTGTTTTGTTTTTGGGTTTTGCTTCTACCATAGTACCGTTTGCTTATGCCATTGCAGGGTTATTTAAAAAAGACCATAACTGGATAAAAATAAGTTTACCCTGGGCTGCATTCTCAGGTGCCGTATTGGGTACAGGCATAATGATGGGTGCTGCCTGGGCTTATGAAAGTTTATCATTTGGTGGCTATTGGGCATGGGATCCGGTAGAAAATGCCTCCCTAGTTCCGTGGATTATTATGATTGCCGGTTTGCACACTAATCTCATTTATAAATCTACCGGCTATTCATTGCGTTCCACTTATCTTTTTTATATTCTCAGTTTTGTTTTAGTACTGTATTCTACCTTCTTAACGCGCAGTGGTATACTGGGTGATACTTCTGTACATGCATTTACTGATTTAGGCATGAATGTACAGTTATTACTGTTTGTTTTGGTATTTTTAATTCCTGCATTAGTGTTGTATTTCTGGCGGTATAAAAACATCCCGGCTATTCGGAAAGAAGAGAATACTTACAGCAGAGAGTTTTGGATGTTTATCGGCGCATTGGTTTTGTTTTTATCGGCCGTAATTATTGCAGCCAAAACTTCCGTTCCTGTTTATAATAAATTATTTGGTACCAACATTGCGCCACCTGAAGATCCGGAGTTTTCTTTCAACCAGGTTCAAATATTCATTTTAATTATTCTCGGTATTTTAACTGCCGTAACCCAGTATTTCAAATACAAAAGCACGCCTGAGCAATATTTTGGAAAAAAAATATTGTGGCCCACTGTAGTTGCATTGTTAGTGGGTTCTGTTATTTGCATTTGGGGTAATATTCATTATAACAAACAGGGTATTGGTTTTTTGGTAGCTATATATGTAGGTGTTTTTGCAGCTGTTTATTCCATTATTGCTAATGCTGCTTATATGTGTATTGTTTTAAAAGGAAAATTAAAAGTAGCAGGTGCATCTGTTGCACATGTGGGTTTTGGAATGATTTTGCTGGGTGTACTTATTTCCTCCAGTAAAAAAGAAGTATTGAGCTGGAATACTACCGGCATTGCCGTGTTTAAAAAAGACAAGAAAGAAGATCCTGCTGAAAATATTACCCTGTTTAAAGGTGTTGCTACAGATATGGGTAAATATATGGTAACCTATGTTCAGGATACATTAAATCCCAAAGATCGTAAACGGTATTATGAAATAGATTTTAAGGCCAGGAAAGGTAATGAGCAGTTTAAGGTATATCCCGATATTATTAAAAATAACAAGGGGATGGAAGGCTTTTCTCCCAATCCTGATTCAAAGCATTATTGGAACCGCGATATTTTTGTATACATCTCTTCTTTTCAACAAAATGACCAGGCCGATACAGCCACTTTTAGAAATATTGCGATAAAACCGGGTGATACTACTTTTTTCAGTAATGGGGTTTTGATACTGAACAAAGTGCAGGTAAATCCTGAGTCACAAAAAGACAAATTTAAAAACGGGGAAACGGCTTTGTTTTTAGATATGACTGCCATTACGAAAGATGGCCGCCGTTATCCTGTTACACCGGGAATTGTGTTAGATAATAATAATTTAATTAACTTTCCTGATACGGTAAAAGCACAAAGTTTGGTGGTGAAATTTAATAAAGTGAGCAATCCACAGGATGGGAAATTAGAAATAGGTGTGAAGGAGAGTGGGGCTATAACCGATTTGGTAACACTAAAAGTGTATGAATTTCCCATGATTAATATACTATGGTTGGGAGTAGTGGTAATGGTAATAGGTTTCTTTATGTCTATCTATCAACGTATCCGCCCTTCATTTTTTTCAAAAGAATAGGTTACTTTTATTAAGCTGGCAGCATTAATGTAGGAAAAAATGTCTGTAGCTAAGCAGCTTATATGATGAAGCGAATACTGCATATTATTGGAATAGTAGGTTTCTGTTTGATTGCCCGTCAATCGCATGCACAGCATAGTATTTACGATACCATTCCTGTACATGCTTATATTACACCTGAAGGGGATACCATTCCGATGGGCTATTTACCCGATATTTCTATTCTTTACCGATTAAATACCTGGCAAAAAAGATATTGGGCTGAATGGACAAGGCTACGTAATGCCGTATATGTTACCTATCCTTATGCAAAAGCTGCAGGCAGAATTATGAATGAAATCAATGCCCGCCTGGCAGGTGTTAGCAATAAAAGTGAAAGAAAGAAAATTATTCGCTCCAGGGAAAAAGAACTGCGCAAAGAGTTTACTGATAAATTAACCCAATTATCTATTTATCAGGGAAAAATTTTAATGAAACTGATTTATCGGGAAACGGGAAATAACTGTTATGAAATTATTCAGGAATATAAGGGTAGTTTAACGGCAACAGTTTATCAAACAGTAGCGTTTTTTTTTGGTACCAGTTTAAAACAAAACTATGATCCAAATAAAAATGACCGCGATATTGAAACAATCGTGCATGATTTGGAACGTATGTATGGCTTGCGGGGTTAAATGTTGGTAGACAAAAGCTCAATAAATGCATTGCGGCTAATAAATCTGGCACCCAAACTTTCTAAATGCTCTGTGTAAACCTGGCAGTCAATTAATACAATGCCTTCTTCTTTTAATTGTTGCACCAAACTAATAAAAGCAAATTTGCTGGTATTGCTCATTAAGCTAAACATACTTTCTCCAAAAAATACATTACCCATTTTTACACCGTATAATCCACCTACTAATTGTTCGTTTTGCCAGGCTTCGGCACTATGTGCCCATCCTTCCCTGTACAATTGAATATATGCTTGTTGCATGGAATCAGTTATCCAGGTGCCATCCTGGCCATTACGTTTGGTAATTTTACAATATTGAATGACTGATTCAAATGCGTTATTAATAGAAAAATCAAAAATATTTTTCCGGAATACACTTCGCATACTTTTGCTGATCTTAAGTTCATCCGGAAAAAGTATAAATCTGGGGTCGGGACACCACCAAAGCGGAGTATTGCCTTCATACCAGGGGAAAATGCCATTTTTGTAAGCATTAAGTAAACGGGGTATTTGCAAATCGCCACCAATCGCTAAAAGACCATCTTCCAAACTTTCTGTAACGGGCGGAAACCAAAATGTTTCATTTAACTGATATAGTGGCATGGTATGTTGTTCAATATCGGGAAAGATTAAGAACCTATGGCAATGGTTTCTATGGTAGCATTAATGCCCCGGTCTAAAATTGCTGTGCGCATGGGGTTTAAGGTTTCATAATCACCATTCTTTACTACACACCTGCCTTTCATGTGTATTAATAAAGCACATTGTTCAGCTTGTTCTTGTGTGTGGCTGCAAATTTCTATTAATGTTTCAATTACCCAGTCAAAAGTGTTCACATCATCATTCCATACAATTAGATGACAGGTGGGTATGGGCGCAGTAATAGTATCTAAGGAGGCTTCTTCCCAATTTTGTTCTTTCGTATGATTAAAAACCTGAATCATACTGCAAAAATAGGTAGTTCTGTTAAAATAGGAAATTCAACATTGGTGATGAATTGTTGAATGGGGTAGGGTTTTAAAGAAGTATATCAGGCGGTTTTGTAGGATAACAGAAACTGCTTATACATTTTGGGCGAAAATCCGGTATGAGCTTTGAATAATCGATTAAAGTGAGTTACCTGATTAAATCCGGACTGATAAGCAATTTCCTGAACAGGTTCATGGGTTTCTATTAACAATTTGGTTGCATATGATAATCTTTTTTCAATCAGTAAATCAGTAAAACATTTGCCTGTTTGCATTTTGAAAAAGCGGGCCAAAGTGGCTTCGCTCATATTCATGATACAAGACATTTTTTTCAGGCTGACTTCTTCTTTAAAATGAGTGTTTAAATAATCCATCACTTTATTTACCTGATTGGAATTCTTGATGGGATGCTGTAAAAACAGGTCTGAATTATCATTTAAGATTTCCCATTGTTTTTGTAAAGAAAGGGTGGATAATAATTGTATGAAAATGAGTAAGCCTTTAAAATTGTTTTCTTTTTCTAATATTTCAAAAACAGCCGGAGTGGGTTGTGCCGCATTTTCTGAAAAACGAATGGCATTGATTCCTGCTTTTAATAGTTTTTTGATGTGAAAAAACTGATTTTTATTTAGTAGACCATTGCTAAATAAATCATCATGAAAAATAATCTGTTTTACAATACCAAAAGCTGTTGTATTGGGCTCTAAACACCATCCATGTAACATGCCCGGAGGTAATAAAAACAAGGAATACGAAGCGTTAATTTTGGAAATGTTATTCCCAATTATATAGTTTGCGGGTGCTGTCCGTTCAAATAATGTGAACTCCCAATAATCGTGGTAATGCAATTTTTTTGCAACATCATCAATAGCAAATTGTTGTACAATAAAAGTATCCGTTTCTTCTATCGGCAGACATCTTTTTTGGTTGAGATTTTTCATGCAGTGCAGTTAAAGCAATCAGTTGGGTGAAAATAGTGGGTTAAAACAAAATCACTTTACCGTTCATCAGCAATAACAAGGCAAAAAAAAATTTGTTTCGCTGCAATCAATTGAAACAAATTTTAGTTGTTGAGCAAAAAATGTGAAAAGGGTTGTTTTAAAAAATTGGGTATGCCTGAATTGTAACAGAATCATTTGCAGGTTGTTGCATTAACTTAAATACAATATGAATCAGTGGTTTAGCCAGTGCCCCATTTATGCGTAATGGTTATACCGTTGGTGTAACACCAATTAATAGATAGGCATATTTGTTTAATGTGTTATTCAAATTCATGCCCAAAAATATTTTTTGATAAAAATCAATTGCGTTTTTGGAGCATCGTAAAACATAAGATGAGTGCGGATTTTACTGATTTAATGTGTATGAAATACATAATTGTATGTTAAAAAATCACTGAAACATGATGGCAAAAGGTAAGCACGCAATCGTTTGTGAAGCTTAAATTTGTTAAAGATTATTTAACAACCTAACGAAAACATTGCTTATGCCAAACAATCCACATCTATCTCGATGTTTTTTGCTCTTTTGTGGCCTCTTCTTTTGCACACTGGGGGCTTTTGCACAAAAAACAGTTTCCGGTAAAGTAACCGGTAAAAACAACCAACCACTTGCCGGTGCTACCGTAACGGTACAGGGTACCCAAAATGCTACTGCTACCAATGATGATGGTACATTTACTATTAAAGTTCCAAGCGACAGGAGCGTATTGGTTATTTCTTCCGTTGGTTACAACAATATAACCATGCCGGTAAGCGGCCGTTCCAGAATTGATGTGAGTTTAACCGAAACTACCAGCGATTTAAATGAAATTGTGGTATTGGGTTATACATCACAAAAGAAAAAAGATATTACCGGTTCAGTTGCTGTGGTAAATGTGAATGACATGAAATCGGTACCAGGTGGTAATACAGCTGCATTGCTTCAGGGTCAGGCTTCAGGTGTTACTGTTATCAACTCTGGTGTACCCGGTGGTGGTACCAGTGTAAAAATCAGAGGTATTACTTCTCCGGGTAGTACTGCACCTTTGGTAATTATAGATGGTGTACAGGGTAATTTACAGGATGTCAATCCCAGTGATATTGAATCTATACAGGTATTGAAAGATGCCGGTGCTGCCGCCATTTATGGGGTACAGGGTTCTAATGGTGTAATTATTGTTACCACCAAAAGAGGACGCCAGGGTAAAGCAAGGATTAGTTACGATGCATTTGTTGGCACCCAACGTCCTTTGAAAAATGGGTTTAATTTAGAAAATACCCAAGGCTATGCTAATGTTATCAGACAAATGGAAGTGAATAGCGGAATACCTGCAGGTAGCAGGAACTTACAATTTGGTCAGGGTAATACACCTACGATTCCTGATTATATTACACCTACAGGTGCCAAAGTTGGTGATCCCGGTACAGACCCTTCTACATACAACATAAACTCCAACCAAATTACTAAAGCAAACAAAACCGGTACAGACTGGTTTCATGAAATATTTAAACCGGCTATTTTTCAAAGCCATACCTTAACAGCCAGTGGCGGTAATGATAAATCAACTTACTTATTTTCAGTAGGTTATTTAAATCAACAGGGTACTTTAATTAATACGTATTTAAAACGTTATTCCGTTAGAATGAATACCACTTTTAATGTGAATAAC
>JAKAKY010000078.1 GCA_021824365.1 Bacteroidota bacterium
TCGGCATAAACAAAGAACTACCGTTTTTTTCGGGATGGCAAAGGTAATGGAAAACTTATTTCAACAAAATTCTTCGACAAATATTTTTAACCGGTCTTCAACATTTCTGTAAAACTACTGTAAATGCCGGGGAGTATTATCAAAAAAATGTGAGATATTATAACAAAAAAAGCCCTCTTTTCAGAGGGCTGGTAACTTTTGTTAAGCAATGGTTAGCTTTTCTTTTTTTCGTTTAATTTGATTAATCATAGAATCAAACGCCATATCAAAAGATTCTTCGAATGATTTGGAAGAAGCTTTTACAAAAAAATCGTGTTTAGGAACATGAACGCGGATTTCAACAATCTTGTCTTTAATTTTATGAACTACATTATCCAGTTTAAGAAAGACATCTACCTTTAAAATCTGATCATGGAATGTGTTTAATTTCTCCGTTTTTTTAGTTACATAATCTAACAGTTTAAAATCTGCTTCAAAATGCACAGTTTGAATGTTGATGTTCATAGCAACACACGTTTAATGGTGAAAAAATAATGTAAAGAACTTTTTGAAAATGATGTTTTTTATACATCATCATTTCATGATAAATCTACTACTTTCATTTTATAAAATAAAGCTAATTCGTCATTGTTTTTTCAAAAAATTTCTTTATTGATTATCAATAAGCTATTCAGGCTTTGGGATGTGCTTTTTTATAAATATCTTTTAACTTTTCAATAGTAGTATGGGTATACACCTGTGTGGCCGCTAAACTACTATGCCCTAGTAATTCTTTTACAGCATTCAAATCAGCTCCGTTGTTTAATAAATGGGTAGCAAAAGTATGACGTAGCACATGTGGGCTCTTTTTTTGCATGGTGGTTACTTTGCCTAATATGTTTTTGATACTTTGATATACCTGCCGGGGTTGTAATGGTTTATTTTTTTTATTGACAAAAACATGCGCTTCCATTTTTCCGAATTGGCAATGCTTTTCCTGTAAATAATTTTTTAACTGCAATAAAAAATCATCATGAATGGGTATAATGCGTTCTTTATTCCCCTTCCCTATTACTTTTACTTGCTGATTAGCAACATCAATTTGCCTTTCTGTTAATTGTATTAACTCACTTAACCGAATACCGGTAAAATAAAATAATTGTAACACCAGAAAATTCGTTTTTTCGTCCCAATTACTGGCATCAATCTCGGCATGTAGTAACATATTCATTTTAGCCTCTTCTACAAATACCGGTAACCTTTTTTTCGCTTTGGGTGAAATAATGATTGCCATGGGCGATTGCTGTAACAATCCCAATTTTTGCAAATGCTTAAAAAATGATTTTAATGTAGAAATTTTGCGATTGATACTTTTAGACTCCAACCCCTGCTCTTTTAAAAATGCCAGCCAACTTTTAATAAATGTGGGTTGAATAGTTTGGATAGCCGGCGCATTGAACTGATTCATTTGAAAATGAAGAAACTGCTCTATATCGTTCTGATAAGCAGTAACCGTATGTTTTGAATACCGCTTTTCAAAACTGAGGTATTCAATAAATTGTTGTAATTCGGGATATATTTCGGTTATAGACATAAAAAAGTAGCCTAAAATTAACGATTTCAGGCTACTAAATATATTTTGGGCATAAAAAGCAGTTTATGCTTCTATTTTTCCACTTGCTATCTTCTGTTTGTAAATTGCTTTTAAAACAGTTTCCCTGCGTTTAACGGAAGGCTTCGTAAAAGTTTGACGTTCCCTTAACTTCAAAAGCGTTTTGCTTTTTTCAAACTTTTTCTTGTACTTTTTTAGCGCCTTGTCAATGTTTTCGCAATCTTTTGAATCGATAATAAGCATAATAAAATATCTCCTTTTTTGAATGAATGGGGTGCAAAGATAACAGGTTCCGGTAAAATTCCAAATATCAAAATTAATTTTCTGACTTTTTCATTTAAATTGCAGGCATGTTTACAGGTATTATTGAATGTATTGGTATAGTTGAAAAGATTGAAAAAAACGGTACAAATACCGATTTTTGGATCTCATCTCCCATTAGTACTGCTTTGAAAGCCGACCAAAGTGTAGCACATAATGGTGTTTGCCTTACGGTTGAGGCAGTTCAGGATAATTGGCACCTGGTAACTGCTATTGCTGAAACCTTACAAAAAACCAATTTAGGCCAACTAACGCCCGGCAATAAGATAAATCTTGAACGGTGCATGGTTATGAATGGCAGGTTAGACGGGCATTTGGTACAAGGGCATGTAGATTGTACCGCCATTTGTACCGAGGTTAGCAACTTAAATGGCAGTTGGGAATTCAGCTTCTTGTTTCCTTCTGCATTTGCTCCATTGGTTATTGAAAAAGGCTCTATTTGTGTAAATGGTATTAGTTTAACCTGTTTTGCTGTTACTGAAAACAGCTTTAAAGTAGCCATTATACCATATACCTATACACATACCAATATGGGGTTAATAGCCATTAACACAGAAGTAAATCTTGAATTTGATATAATTGGGAAATACATTTTAAGAATGGAAACCCTAAAAAAATGAAGTACACTTTACTAAAAAACTAACCTATTCCTTCATCCAAAATCAAGCTTCAATAATTCTGGTTTTACTTAAATAATCGTGCAAAGGCATATCTAAAAAAGGAATAAAAAAGGCATCGATAATTGTTAATCTAACAATACTGCGAACAAATACAGGCCATACCCCGGGCTTGGTGCCTGTTTTTGTAACTACTTTACTTTTAGAAAACCATTTACCCGGTGTACGGGCAAAAATTAATTCAAACAAAAAATAATATATAAAAACTACTAACCCGAATGTTTCACCAAAATTATACGGAGTAAATTCATAAAAAACAACATACCAATCCCATACTTTTTGCAATAAATAGGCAATCGCAAAAACAAAAATTACATCTACCAAAAAATTAAGCACTCTGGTACCAAAACCTACTATTTGCATATTATGTTAATTTGATTGGTTTTTCTTCCCATTAGCACATTTCCTGAAATATAGAACAGCATGTACCGATTCATTTGCAAACATAATGCAACAATTACATTTATTCCGAACATCAATAGTAATTACTTTTGCGCAAATTGAATTTTGTATGAATTTAATGGAAGAAATGCATTGGCGTGGATTGATTCAGGATATTATGCCCGGCACCATTGAACAGTTAAACAAAGAAATGACCTCGGCATATATTGGTTTTGACCCCACTGCCGATAGTTTACACATTGGCAGCTTAGTACCCATTTTATTGTTGGTTCATTTACAAAAGGCAGGGCATAAACCATTGGCTTTGGTAGGTGGCGCAACAGGAATGGTAGGCGATCCGAGTGGAAAAAGTGAAGAAAGAAATTTACTGAGTGAAGATGTTCTACAGCACAATGTGCAATGCGTAAAAAAACAATTAGAAAAATTTTTAGATTTTGATGCCACAAAGCCCAATGCAGCCGAAATGGTTAATAATTACGATTGGTTTAAAGACATGTCTTTTCTTCAATTTATAAGAGATATTGGTAAATATATCACCGTTAACTATATGATGGCTAAGGATAGTGTAAAAAAACGTTTAGAAAATGAAACCGGTATGAGTTTTACCGAATTTACCTATCAGTTAGTACAGGGTTATGATTTTTACTGGCTATACATCCACAAAAACTGTAAACTGCAAATGGGTGGTAGCGACCAGTGGGGTAATATTGTAACAGGAACTGAAATTATCAGGAAAAAAGCAGGTGGAGAAGCTTATGCATTTACCTGCCCATTAATTACTAAAGCCGATGGCGGTAAATTTGGGAAAACCGAAAAAGGTAATGTTTGGTTAGACCCGCAAAAAACATCGCCCTACCAGTTCTATCAATTTTGGCTGAATGCCAGCGATGAAGATGCTACAAAATGGATTAAAATATTTACTTTATTACCCAAAGAAACCATTGAAAATTTGTTACAAGAACATGAAAAAGCCCCACATGAAAGAATTTTACAAAAAAAATTAGCCGAATCATTAACCATTTTTGTACATAGCAAAGCTGATTATGAATTTGCAGTTCAGGCTTCAGAAATTTTATTTAATAATGAAACGGCCGTAATACTGGAAAGTTTAAATGAACAACAATTATTACAGGTTTTAGAGGGTGTGCCCACTATACACATTGCAAAATCGCAAATAGAAAGCGGATATGAATTATTGCGTTTTTTAACTGAAACCAATGTCTTTCCCAGCAAAGGCGAAGCCCGTAAGATGTGGCAAAGCGGAGGTATTCGTATCAATAAAAAGAAAATTGAAAACGACTGTATACAAATAACACAGAAACACTTATTGCAAAATAAATACCTGCTTGTTCAGAAAGGGAAGAAAAACTATTACTTAGTAATTGTAACTGATTAAAATGTGCATGTATTTATAGTAACTCAGAAGTTGGAGGGGCAGTTTACTAAAAATGTAAACTGCTTTTTCATAATAATCCGGGAATTTGAGTAATGTTTTGCAAAATATTTTCTGCCACTATTCTATTGCCCGTTTCATTTAAATGAACCCCATCTTTGGTTAAAAAACCTCTATCTACATTGGCGGTATTGTTTTTAATAATAAAATCTAATGCAACTTTACGCAAATCGCAGAGCGGGTGTTGATAGGTAATAGCAAGGTTTCTGATAATACCATTGTATAAATCAATATCAGCATCTTGTGGATTTTGGCCTTGTATTTTTTCGCCTATTGAAATAATGGTACACAATACTACCGGTATATTAGCAGCCTTCAATTGATTTAAAATAACCTTGTAAAATTTTTCAAATTTTTCGGCATCGGTACCTGTGCCATGCAATACTTTATGCCAAACATCATTTACCCCAATTAAAATAACTACCAATGCCGGGTTTTTACGCAACACATCCTCTTCTAACCGAAAGTATAAATCGTAAATTTTATTGCCACTAATACCGGCTCCCAAACAAGTGATTGGTGCAATACCATTCTGTGCCAACATTTCATTCAACACCTGTAAATAACCGCCTGGCAATACACCAAATTCGGTAATTGAATCGCCGAAGAATACAATTGTTTTTGATTTTTTTGAAGCTGAATGCGACATAAGCAACATTACAATAACAAATAACGCTAATAGAATTAATTTACTTTCCATTGATATACCCAAAAGGGAACGTTAAAGTTAACCAGATATCCGTTCATTGAATGCAAATAGAAGCACATTTTTACGCAGAAATTGTACAAAAGCGAAATAAATACTTGACCTTAGTATTTATTAGCATTTTAACACTAAAATTGATTCATGTTTAAACCAATTATTTTCATACTTTTTGCCATTTCTTCCGTTGTATGGGCAAAATCTGCCGAACCGGATACCACCAGTGCCAGAATATATTTCGCATTCAATTCAAGTAATTTGTTGCCTGCTGCTAAATTAATTTTAAACGATGTTCCGCCCCGAGATTCAAGTATTACCTTAACCGGCATTAAAATTTACAGCAAAGCGCTTGCTACTGAAAAAAACACCAATATTGCTATAAAAAGAGCCAATAACATTAAAAAATATTTAATACAATTAGGTATCCAACCAACTATTATTTCAGCAAATGCCGCTATTGATACAGCAAATAACAAAACAGCAAACAATGAAGTAATGATTACATTGATGATTCATTATGATGCAGCCGTAATTGAAAGAACCATCATCATAAGGCCCTCTGTTAAGCAAACAGATGAAATGAACGAGAATAATTGATTGAGATTTTTCCCGGAAAATTTCTAATGCTTCTAATAAAATTTTTTGGAACGGACCGGATGCTCCCCTATTTTTGCACCCCAATGTGAAATTGGAATTAGGATTGGGTTATGGTGTAACGGTAGCACTACAGATTTTGGTTCTGTCTGTCTAGGTTCGAATCCTAGTAACCCAACCAGCTAAACCTCAGCCAAAACTGAGGTTTTTTATTACGATAAAAAAACCGAAACATCAAATTTGCTTCGGTTTTTTGCATTCAAATGAAATGTATTTTAGTTTTGAGCAGATGTTTTCATTTCCTGCATTGGATTAGGTGGTGTAACAGGATTTCTTCTATTCATGATTCCTGCTTTGAATAGTTCAAATTTAGTGGGTGCTGTTACTTTAGGCCATTCATTATTACTTACATCAATATCAGCCGTTTCGTGATAGGGGTCTAATTGCAGCGATTTTACAGCCTGATTGGTAACAAATACTTTAGTTACTTCATGTTCATTCTTCCGCCAAATTTGTGCCGGTATTCTTTCAATAGCAGTGCTTCCATCTTCAAATGTGAATTGAAGTATAATGGGCATTACCAGCCCGCCTTTGTTGCTAAAAGTTACTTCATATAAATGTTTGCCTAAATAAGGTTTTAATTCCTCATCTGTAAATTTCTCTGCTGTTGCGGTTGCAGGCAATGTTATCCGAATAGTAGAATCGTAAGAAATAATACCACGGTCATATTTCCAATAAAAATCACGGAGTGAAGTATCAGCATCAGTTAAAAATGTAATCGCATTATTTTCCCTGTTACGTATTTTAGAAATATCATCAAACTGAGGTGTGGCAGGTTTAGCTAATTGTGTGGTTCCAATGTTGTTGCGTTGTGGCATAACCCCCGTTGAAGCTGCATCTGCTACTGCATGTTTTACTGAATCAATAGCAATATCGCAAGGGTCTGTACTGTAAAACCATCCGCGCCAAAACCAGTCTAAATCTTCGCCACTGGCATCTTCCATTGTTCTGAATAAATCGGCAGGTGTGGGATGTTTAAATGCCCAACGGCGTGCATATTCACGAAAAGCAAAATCAAACAATTCACGTCCCATAATAGTTTCACGCAAAATATTTAATCCGGTAGCAGGTTTAGTGTAAGCATTAGGGCCAAACTGAACAATATTTTCACTATTGGTCATAATGGGTTCTAACTGGTCTTTGGGTAAACGCATATAGTCGGTGATAGTCCATGCTGCTCCTTTCCTGGATGGAAATTTGTTATCATATAATTCTTCGGTCAAATACTCCACAAAACTGTTTAAACCCTCATCCATCCATGTCCATTGGCGTTCATCACTATTTACAATCATGGGGAAGAAATTGTGCCCTACTTCATGAATAATTACACCCAGCATCCCATTTTTAACTGCCTCGCTGTAAGTACCATCTTTTTCAGTTCTGCCATAATTGAAACAAATCATGGGATATTCCATACCATTACTGGCTTCAATACTTTGGGCTACCGGATAAGGATATGGGATAGAAAATTTAGAATAGGTTTTAATGGTATGTGCTACCACTTTGGTTGAAAATTTGCGATACAATCCATACGCTTCTTTACCATATGCACTCATGCACATAATTTTTTTTCCATCTATATAGGTTGGCATGGCATCCCAAATAAATTTCCGGGAAGAAGTCCAGGCAAAGTCACGTACATTTTCGGCATTAAATATCCAGGTTTTAGTAGCGGTAGTTTTTCCTGTTTCGGCTTTTCTGGCTTCGTTTAAAGTAACTATTTCAATGGGTTCTTTAATGGTTTGTGCTTTATTCCAACGGGCTAACTGGTTAGTAGTTAATACCTGATTATAATTTTGGCAGGTACCTGTTGCCATTACAATATGATCGGCCGGAACAGTCATTTGTACTTTAAAGTTTCCAAAAGTTAATGCAAATTCACCTCTACCGGTAAACTGGTGGTTTTGCCATCCCTGAAAATCGCTATACACGCACAAACGGGGATACCATTGCGTAATGGTAAATAAGTAGTTCCCATCTTCAGGAAAATATTCATAACCACCACGGCCACCCATTTGCATTCTGTCTGAAATTTTATAGCTCCAGTTTATTTTAAAATTGAATTGCTGACCGGGTTTTAATGGTTGCGGCAAATCAACACGCATCATGGTTTTATTGATGGTATAGGGCAACGCCCTTCCCGTTGCCAGATTAATGACTGCATGAATTTTATCACCATAACCATTATCTTCTTTCGAAGTTTCTAATCTGTTTATCATGGCATTGGTCATACGGTTATTCAGCAAGCTGGCATCCTGGTAATTGGCATTGTGCAAATTATTGTGTTCGTTTTCATCTAACTGAATCCATAAATATGTCAGCACATCGGGCGAATTGTTGTAATAGGAAATGTTTTCCGTTCCGGTTAACAACAATTTTTTTTCATCTAATGAGCATTTAATATCATAATCACAGCGTTGTTGCCAGTATTTTGAACCGGGTGCCCCACTGGCCGTTCTGTACTCATTT
Organism: Bacteroidota bacterium; assembly: GCA_021824365.1. Taxonomy (GTDB): domain Bacteria; phylum Bacteroidota; class Bacteroidia; order Chitinophagales; family Chitinophagaceae; genus Hydrotalea. The sequence continues at coordinate 8,271 of JAKAKY010000078.1, forward strand.
GGAGTAGGCAAAATGGTACCCAATTGCTCAAACTTGTTTCCATGATTAGAGCCGGGATTGTTTTGAATATTTTGAGCAGCTAAAACACTCCAACCTGCCAACAATAAAAATAATAGTAACCACTTTCTCATAGCATTTATTTTGTTTAAACATGAAAAGGCATTCTTTGCAAACACATTTCTAAAGATAAGGCAATAATGGCTGCCGACAAAAACAGCAAATATTCTCTTCGGCTAATGCTAAAAATATTCACCACTATAAAAGCAATCACCAAAATAATCAGCACAATAATTAGTTGCCCAACCTCTAAACCACAGTTAAAGGCAAATAATTGCCAGATGATGTTTTGATCTTTTCCCAATAAACTTTTTAAGTAATTGCTAAAGCCCAAACCGTGAATAAGGCCAAAAAATAAAGCGAAAAAATAAATAACCGGGAACTTGGATTTGAAGGCAAATTTTTTCACAAACAAATTGCTGATGGCTGTAATTAATATGGTAACAGGAATTAAAAATTCTATCCAGGATGTAGAAAAGTGAACCACATTCAATACACTTAAAGCAAGTGTAACAGAATGACCAATAGTAAAAGCAGTAACTAAAACCAGGATTTTTTTCCAATCGGCCAACTGATAACGGGTGCATAGGGCAGCAATAAACAAAATATGATCTAATGCAGTAATATTAGCAATATGTTCCCGCCCTAATGTAAAATACAAATTAAAATTACTCATGGCGTTCAATATAATACCGACATTTGTAACCACCAAAAAATTAAGATAAATGGTTGCAGTATTATATAAATGGATGTTGATTACCTACTTTGCCGCCATGCACCCGTTTTATGTTTCTGTTATTGATTTGCACCACAATGCAAAAGAAAAAATGGTAGAAGTGAGTATTCGGATTTTTACAGATGATCTGGAACAGATTTTAAAAATACATTTTAATAAAAATGTGGATCTTACACATCCAGTTAATAAAGCTGAGGCAGATGATTTGATTCAGCAATACATTAATAATAAAATTAATATTAAAATTAATCAAACTAAGGCACATTTAAAATATATTGGCTACGAAATTCAGAAGGAAAGTGTATGGGGTTATTTTGAGATAGATAATATTACTTCCATACAAAAAATAGATATTACCTCTACTTTATTATACGATTACCAGCCTAATCAGGTAAATATTTATCATGTAACCTATAATGGAGAAGATAAAAGTTACAAGTTAGATAACCCGCAAAGCACGGTAAGTTTTACTTTTTAGCTGTTTTTTTAACCGGTGAAGTTAAATCTACAATAGCATAATGTTGCAGTTCTGCAGGCCTTGTTTCCGGATTTAAAAAGGCAAAGCTTAATTGCGTTACATGAAAATTATCGCCCTGATGCAGCACTTTTGCATAAGGAAATTTTTTTTCAATCATGGCAATACTATCGGCATTGGTTAGCACCACTTCGCCTTCTTTTAATCCATTAATGGTGGTATCGGGAAAAATATATTGCCCATAAAAATAAAAAGGATAACCCGGGTGTATACCTGCAATCATCACCTTCGATTTATTGATATGTTTAGAATTAATAAATTTTGCAGCCGTGTTTCCCATTTGATATTGCAATAAAGCAGGATAAAAAGCAGTATTTAAAAAAATGTTGATACCAATTATGGTAAAAAAGGCAACGATTAGTAAGCGATGAAAATGCAATTTTTTTGAGTAAAAAAGTGAGTACATTAACAATAAGCACAATGCAGATAATGTGGCAACAAATTTGGGTATGTCTGAAAAAGGAAATGCCATTAATACAATTAATGCCAGCCAAAGTAATGTAAAGATAATTAGGTGAAATAGTACCAACGTTCGGCGTAAATGCCTCCATTTGTGCTCAAAAAACAAGGCATATAAAAACTTGGCTGTTACTATGGCTGCGAAAGGAAATGCTACAAAAATATAGTGTGGCAATTGTGCCTGGCTTCTCGCTAAAACACAATAAGTAATGATAAACCCTCCTGTGGTTATCCATTCCTGTTGTTCAGTGAGTTTGCACTTTTGTTGTATTAAGTTTTTTATTTCTAAAAAAAGTGCTATCAGAAAAAAAATAATCCACGGTAAAAAACTCCATAACATATTTTGCAGTAAAAATGTAAACTGGTTCATTTCCCTATTGGCATTCTCACCGGTATAACGGCCAAAGCTTTGCGTCCAATAATAAAAACGCAATCCGGAAGTAATATAATTACCTCCCGCTATTTTTCCCGGATGTAAATCGAATTGCTGATACAATCCTATACTCATAGGTAATAATAATAAGGCGATAATGAAAAGCCCTATAATATATTCCCATCGTAAAAACTGCTTCCATTCTCTTCTTAATACAAAGTGAGGTAAAAATGCAAAAACCGGAACAAACAAGGCAATAGGGCCTTTTGTAAGCATACCTCCGGCAATAGCCATGAATCCAAAAATAAGGTTGATAGCTTTTTGGTTTTTATACCATTCTGCCAACTGCCAAATACTTAAAATAACCCAACCCATCAGCATGGTATCTGCTCTTACATCATGGTTCATGAGAAAGAGTGCCTGGCTGGCCGCTAATACCATTGCACTAAGCATGGCAATTTCTTTTTTATAATATAGCAATGCCAACCGGTATGTAGCGTAAATGGCCAAAATAGAAAATAAAAAGGAGGGTAAGCGGTAAGACCAATCGTGCACACCAAAAATATACATACTAAAGCCCGATAACCAGAACAGCATGGGGGGTTTATCCAAATAATCGCGACCCAAATCAAATACCTGCAAAAAACTTCTACGGGCAAACATTTCTCTGGAGATGGATGCATACTGTGCCGCATCAATATCCATTAATGGAATTAAAGACATCCCCAATATATAAGTAAAGATGCATAAACCTATTACAAATAATACAACATTTTTTTTTAACATACCGCTACCTTAATTCGCCATTACAATGATTTATTTGTTTGCAAAATACAGTTAAATCAGTACAGAAATATCAAAATAAAAGATAAATCTCAGTTCATTCAACTGATTATTTGTATAATTATGGCAAGTACTATACCGTAATGATAGGGTGTTTATTTTTTAGCAATGATGATTAATCGGGACGATTATTTTAACTAAAATGGTGCTAAGTTATCATTTACTAACACTTCCTAAATTTGTAAATGATGGTATGCCGGCATTTCAGTAAAATCAGATAATGTAAATTTTGCAACTTTTTTTTAAATAAATGTTTGAAAACCGTATTACCATTTTCAGAAACTTGTATTTGTTTATAAAAATAATCCGCATCCTGCCAACGTGTTATATAAAACTCCAAATCATTTATCATTTATCTGTATTTGCTCTGTAGATTTAAAATGTGTTTAAACATAACGAACATTCAAATAATCTAAAACAAACAGGCCATTATGCTTTAAACTTTGAGCAATGGTTCTGAAAGCATTGCTATGTTCGGGAAAGGTTCTGAAAAAGACAAATATGGTAAAAAATTGAATGCAATGTCAAAACAATTCATGTAAAATGGCCTACACATATTGTGAATAAAAAAATGCAAATGCGCAAACTCAAATTGTTTGGCTGATTCAATATTTTGTTTAGTCAAATCAATGCCGGTTACATCAAAACCTTTATCGGCTAAGATTTTACAATGACGGCCTTTTCCGCAGGCAACATCTAAAATGGCAGATGAAACTGCAGGTTTTAAATATTGCAACAAATTGTTAATCAATTCATTGGCTTCTTCTTTATTCCTGTTCTGATATAATAAATGATAATAGGTTGAATTAAACCAATCTTTATACCAATTTCTTAAAGGCATACCTGAATAGTGTTATTGCAGTTGCAAAATTACCAATAGAAAATGCAATATCAAGTAACACAAAAGTTTATAAGAAATATGGGAACAGCTATTAATTTAATGAAAAAAATAGCCATCAATTCTATAAATTTGCATTTCCCCCTGCAAAGAAAATAACCCGATTTAATATGGCATTAATTAAAAGCATTTCAGGTATTCGTGGCACCATAGGAGGCCAACCGGAAGAGAATCTCAGTCCATTAGATGTTGTAAAATTTACTGCGGCATTTGGCACTTGGCTTCTTCAACAAAAACATTCCAACAAAAAAGTAATTATTGGCCGTGATGGCAGAATAAGTGGTGCAATGGTACAAGAATTGGCCATGGCCACTTTAATGGCTTTAGGCATTGATGTGGTAGATGCCGGATTAAGTACCACTCCTACTATTGAAATGGCCATTCAATTTGAACAGGCAGCCGGTGGCATGATAATCAGTGCCAGTCATAATCCAAAAGAATGGAATGCACTTAAGTTATTTAATCATTTAGGCGAATTTATTTCGGCCGAAGATGGTAAAGCTGTGTTATCGATTGCAGAAAAAAACGAATTTGTATTTGCACCG
>JAKAKY010000275.1 GCA_021824365.1 Bacteroidota bacterium
ATTACAGAGAAGACAGAAGAGGCCAATATGACTCTTATATAGATGGTCAGGTACATTACAAAAAGAATTTATTAGGCTTTTTAGATATGGAAGCTTTGGGAGGTGGTACCGTACGAAGTTTTAATTTCAACTCTAATTTTACTTCCACCAACTATTTAAATGTACCGGGTATTTATTCTTTTTCTAACTCATTAAATCCGTTAACAGGAAGCACATTTCATTCGCAAATGAAAGTATTGAGTGCTTATTACTCAGTTGATTTGGGTTATAAATCATACCTTATTGCAAACGTAACCGGAAGAGTGGATAAATCTTCTGCTTTACCAGCTAATAACAACAGTTATTTCTATCCTTCATTCAATGCTGCTTCTGTATTATCTGATTACCTTCATTTACCCAGAGCTATTAGCTTTTTGAAAGTTAGAGCTTCTTATGCAGAAAGTAAGAGTGGCGGTACCAATGCATTTTTTACACCCGATATTAGTGCAACACCCGCAGGGGGTTATGGTTATAACTGGTATTCGCCTTATGGTGGCCCTAGTTACCAATTCTCACAACCTTATACTTTAAGCCCAACATTTACCAACCAGTTAAGCAACAGCGCCACTTATACTAATCAAACAGTAAGCGCTAATATTCAAACAGCAGAAAGAAAAGCGACTGAATTTGGCGTAGATATTCGTTTCTTAGATAACAAATTAGGATTTGATGTAACCCATTATCACTATCTGAATACAGGTATTGTCAACCAGGGTACATCAGCTGCATCAGGTTATTCCAGCTTTTTAACCAATGGAAATGCTTATACCAATGATGGATGGGAATTTACCATGAATGCTAACCCTATTAATAATGCCAATGGGTTTAGTTGGAATGTAACCGCTAACGTATCTACTTATGTAAAAAAATGGGTAAACAATTCTAACCCTAATAACTATTCAAAAAATGGCACAAGAGTTGATTTGGTTTACGGTAATGCCTTTGTGCGTACGCCCGATGGTAAAATGGTAATTGATCCGGCATCAGGACTTTATCTGCGGTTTTCTGATTTAGGCTCTTCTGCAAAAAAAATTTATGGCCATTCCGATCCTAATTTTCAATGGGCAGCTATTAATACTTTCAGTTATAAAAATTTTACACTCCGCTTCCAGTTTGATGGAATGGTGGGAGGTGTAATGGAAGATTATGTTCGTAAAAAAACCTTACAGGGTGGAAGGCATATTGAAAGTGCTACCGGTGCGTTTGGAGTAGCCAGGCCTTTTGATGAAGCCAATGTTGCAGCCTATACCGGACAAGGCGTTAATTTAACCGGAGCGCCGATTAGTTTAGACCCCATTACCGGTCAAATTAATAATATGAAAAATTTAACCGAAAAACAGAACACTACAAAAAGTCAGGTTCAGCCCTTTGTTACCCGTATGGCTTCCATACCCGATTTGAACATTATTAAGAAAACGTATGCAAAATTAAGAGAGGTTACTTTAACTTATAATATTCCTGCCAATAGGTTAAAGCCTACATCATTTATACGTGGTGCCAGTGTATCATTGGTGGGTAGAAACTTATTGTACTTCTTCCCCAACCGGTATAAAGATTTGGATGTTGACCAGTATACGCAAGACAGTGGTTCCGGTCTTCAAACACCTACTACCAGAAGTTATGGTTTTAACGTAAACCTATCCTTTTAATTCATAAAGCAAATTGTATGAAACAGATAAAATATATTTCACTTTTTTTATTGGGGGTTTTACTACTGGCTTCCTGTACCAAAAAAATTCAGGAACTGCAGGCCGACCCCAATAAACCCACCAGTGTTCCTCCCGGATTGATTTTAGGAACCGTATTGTCCGATATGGCCGGAAATGGCCCTGCAGGATCTTTAGGCGGATTGAATTCCTGGAATAATGTACATAACTGGAACCAGTATTTCTGTAATAACTATGATTACTATGGAAATAATATTTACTCATGGACCAATGGTTCGTTTGATCCTTATTTGGTATTGAAAAATGTGGTACAAATGGAGCGTGAAGCTGTTGTGAAGGGCGCTTCATCCGTTAATCCTTATGAAGCGGTAGGTAGATTTATAAGGGCTTATTACTTTTATAACCTCACTTCATTATTTGGAGATATTCCTTTAGCGCAAGCTTTATTAGGCTCCGCAAATCCCACTCCGTCATATACACCGCAACAACAAGTATTTGCTTATGTTCTGAATCAGTTAGATACTGCTAATACCCATTTTGCAACTTTAATTAACAATAAAGATCAAACTTTATCGGCATCGCAAGATTTGTTTTATCAGGGTAATTTAACAAAATGGCAAAAATTAGTGAATGCTTTTAAATTGAGAGTGTTATTGCAGTTAAGTTCTAAAACTTCAGATGCTACATTAAATGTTGCTACACAATTTGCCAATATTGTGAACAATCCTGCTAAGTATCCCATCTTTACCAGCCAGGCAGATGATATGGCTGCTCGGTATGATGCTACTTATTTGCAATATCCCATTAACCCCACCAACTTTGGTTCTGTTGCACAGCGTAATAATATGGCAGATACGTATGTAAAATCTTTAACCACTATAAATGATCCCCGTGTGTTTGTAACATGCGAACCGGCTTGGGCCTTAGTGGGAAGCGATACTTTACAGCCTGCTAAATTTCAATACTTTGTAGGTGCAAGTACGGGTTTACCACTTTCCATTATGTATGGTAATGCTTCAGCCAATTTATATTCATTCCCTAACCGTAAAAGATATTATTCCACTTTTACCGGCGAGCCGGATGTACTGGTTGGTTTTAAAGAACAAAACTTCAATATTGCAGAGGGCATTAAAAGAGGTTGGGTTACCGGAAATGCAGAAAGC
>JAKAKY010000276.1 GCA_021824365.1 Bacteroidota bacterium
GGCATTCAGGCGTTTAACAATTACCTTCCGTTTACTCATGTTTAATGCGCCCTTTGCTAAATTGGCGGTAACAATCATGGGTAACATTTCAGGTGTTAAACCTACTGCAACGGCAATGGCAAACAGCAATGCTTCCAGCCAGTTATGTTTTACCACCCCATTTAAAATAAAAATGAGTGGTACCATAAACAACATAAACCGAATTAATAACCAGCTTACACTGTTTACGCCTTTATCAAAACTGGTCTCGGCTCTTTTGCCGGTTAGTGATTTACTGATAGAGCCAAAATAAGTTTGGTTGCCTATATTCACTACAATAACAGTAGCTGCACCACTTACTACATTGGTGCCCATAAAGCAAATATTATCTAATTCTAATGGCGATTTTTGTTTAGTATCTGCAATACTAATATCTCTTTTTTCAACCGGTAGCGATTCTCCGGTTAACATTGCCTGACTTACAAACAAATCTTTCGATGCCCAAACCCGGCAATCTGCCGGAATCATATCGCCGGCAGAAAGCAATACTACATCACCAACGGTTAAATCCTTTATATCTACCTCTTTTTTTCCTTCACCATTACGTAAAACCGTTGCCGTTGTTTTCACCATGCTTTTTAATTGCTCGGCTGCTTTATTGCTTCTAAACTCTTGCCAGAATCTTAAAAATGAGCTTAGTAAAACCATCACACCAACCACAATTACGGTTTTGTAATCTCTTTCCCCTGGGGCTGCAGTGATAATATCGGTAATAACAGAAATAGCGGCAATAATAATTAAAACACCAATAAATGGATTTAGGAATGCATCTAAAAACTGAATATACCAGGCGGGTGCTTTTTCGTGTGAAACCTCATTCAGGCCAAATTCCTCTTCTCTTTCTTCATTCTCTTCGGTTGAAAGACCGGTTTCTTTGGTTTTTAATAAACTAAGTATTTCCGGTTTTGAAGCTGCTGCTATTTGTTTTAATTTTATTACAGCAGCAGATTGAACAGACTGTGCTGTAGTTTCACCTGAAAAAGAAATATGCTTAACTAATTTAGCTGCTGTTGTTTTTAACATAAAGCCCGGATTTTTTTCCGTGGAAAGAAATAGTGTTAAATGCAGGTAGTGAACAACCTGTTGAAATTGTAAAACCTTACAACAGGTTATTGCAATGCAGCACAACTTCGGCTAAAAAGCAGTGTATGACAAAAAAGTGAAAATACAATATGCATGAGTATTGTTTTTAACTGTTAACGACTATTTGCTTCCATAGCCACAGTTAAAAACGTGTGTGCAGCTTAGGAAGAGAATCTTAAAATACTATGGTCCGAACCGGTTTCCATTTGTTTCTTAATTAAATTGTGTGCAAAACTAAGGGAATATGAGGTTTGAAAATCCAAAATAGTGCTTTTTATTTTTATTAAATAATCATTAAAATCTGTTTGATTTAATTTTGTTCGAAGTTTTGCCAGTCTTGGTATTCAGTGGTATACAACAAATTCAAGCAAAAATCTTGTTTTATATTAAAATTTTTTAATAGTATAACAATTAAAATATTATCATGAAAATACTCATTAAAAATATGGTTTGCGACCGTTGCATTAAAGTGGTGGGCCAGTTGTTGGATGATGCCCAAATTGCATATAAGAATATACGATTGGGCGAAGTAGAAACCATTAATAATCCGGCTGAAGCACAATTGAATGTTTTTAAAGAATTGCTTTCAGACAATGGGTTTGAAATATTGGATGACAAACGTTCGGCGTTGGTAGAGTCCATTAAAAATATCATCATTCAACTTATTCAAAAAAACAGTGAAACGCTGATTACCCACAAATTATCTGCATTGCTTGAAGAGGCAACCGGTTATGATTATCATTTATTAAGTACTTTATTTTCTTCGGTAGAAGGTGTTACAATTGAGCGATATACCATTTTACAACGTATAGAAAAAGTAAAAGAGTTATTGACGTATAATGAAATGAATTTAAGTGATATTGCCTATACAATGGGATACAGCAGTGTGGCACATTTGTCTGCGCAGTTTAAAAAAATGAGCGGATTTACCCCAACTGAATTTAAAAAAACTGGTGGGCAAAGGAGAACATTGGATAATATTATTTAAATCGCTCCCTCAGAAAACATGCCCTGTGATATATTCTATCGTAATTATTTTATAAACTTAACTATAAATGTTGTAATGTTTGAGGATTGCATGCAAAGTAGCTTTGTGTATTCAAATATTGATGTATGCAAACAGTCAAGAAAACATTTCCGGTATTGGGTATGAGTTGCGCATCTTGCGCAGTGAGTGTAGAGTCGATGCTAAACGCTGTACAAGGTATTGAACAGGCTAATGTAAATTATGCGGCACAACAGGTAATGGTAATATATGATGAGACGGTTGTGTTGCCTCAAAAATTAAAATCAGTTGTTCAATCTATTGGCTATGATTTACTCATTGATGCACAAGCGGATGGCGTAAAACGAAAAAAACGAGAAGATGCGGAGTTTCACAGGTTGAAGGCAAAAACGCTTTTTGCTTTTTTGTTTTCTATCCCTATCGTGCTGATTAGCATGGTTTTTATGCATGTGCATGGTGGTAATTGGATAATGCTGTTCTTATCTATTCCTGTTATTTTTTATTTTGGCAGACAGTTTTTTATCAATGCAATCAGGCAGGCGCGGCATGGTAAAGCCAATATGGATACCCTGGTAGCCATGAGCACACTTACGGCTTTTTTATTCAGTACTTTCACTACTATTTTTCCTTCGTTTTGGATTAAACGCGGATTACCTGCCCATGTATATTTTGAGGCGTCTGTTGTTATTATTGCATTTATATTATTGGGGAAGTTGTTAGAA
>JAKAKY010000277.1 GCA_021824365.1 Bacteroidota bacterium
TTAATAAACAGATGGACCCCAACTAATCCAAGCACTATTTATCCTAAAGCAAACACAAACCGATCTGTATTGGTAAGTGATCTTTGGGTGGAGGATGGTTCCTACCTGAAACTTAAAACACTTTCATTATCTTATAGTTTTCCCAATTTAAAAATAAGGAACATACAAGGAATAAAAATTTATGTAACAGGTCAAAACTTACTTACCTGGACAAAATATAGTGGTTATGACCCTGAAGTTAGTTATCGGGGTGCTTCAACCCTTCAGGCAGGCGAAGATTTTGGCGGCTACCCTCAATCCAGAACATTTATGTTAGGTGTTAAAATTGATATGAAATAATTTAATCTTTTATAACAATGAAAAAAACAATATTATATAGCTTCATAATCATACTTTCGATGTTTTCATCTTGCTCATTTCTTGATGAAAAACCTATTGATCGATTGGTTACTGACAACTTTTATTCCAGTGCCAAAGATGGCCAGGCAGCTGTTGATGCGGTTTATCAACAACTTAATAGTTTATATAACCGGCTGATGTACCTGGTGGGAGAGCTTCCGACAGATAACATGAAAAATGGCCTTGGCATGCCGAATGCATTTTTACAAAACTTGGAATTTTTACGCATTGATTCCCAAAACACATTTGTAGGAGATATGTGGACTAATTGTTATTCAGGCATTTCTCGCGCCAATACAGCTATTGAAAAGATTCCGGGAATTACCATGGATGTAACTCTTCAAAATCGTTTTATTGGTGAAGCTAAATTTTTACGTGCACTTTACTATTTTAATTTAGTTCGTTTTTTCGGAGATGTTCCGCTGATAACAAAACTCAAAACAATTAACGATGCAATGGGACCACGTATTCCAAAAGAGGAAGTCTACAAACTGATAATTGACGACCTGACTTTTGCCGAAAACAATTTGCCTGTGAGAAAAGATTATAGCAGTAACGATGAAGGACGCGCCACCAAAGGAGCTGCAAAAATTTTGCTTGGCAAAATTTATTTGACAAAAGGGGATTTTGCAAAGGCCAAAGACAAGTTGGCCGAAGTAGTCGAAAGTGAAAATGTTTATGGTTATGGCTTGCAACCCAACTATGCAGACAATTGGAACCCGGCAAAAGAAGCAGGAATTGAAGCTGTTTTTTATTTGGAATACAAGAAGGACCCTTTCCCGAGCAATGGAGAAATGGGACTTGCCGGACCGAAATATTCCATTCCGGGGGGGAATATTGGAGTTGCTGGTTCAAATGAGGCAGACATCCCAACCCAGGAGCTTTATGACCAATATGATGAAAGGGACTTGCGAAGAAGTAAAAACCTTAGGTTTAATTTCACGAACCCAAAGACTGGAAAAGTTTTTAAGTCATCTATTCCTTTATCAGGTAAATATTGGCTGGATGGTGTTTTAGCAGCTAATGAGTGTGATGTTAATATGCATGTAATTCGGTATGCAGATGCAATATTGATGTATGCTGAAGCATTGAATGAAACTGGCGATGCAATTAAAGCATTAACCCAATTAAATAGGATTCGAACACGTGCTTTTGGAAATGCCAGTGGTAATTTTACACCCATGTCTAAAGACGATTTTCGTAAAACGGTGATTCAGGAGCGAAAATTGGAATTTTTCCACGAAGGTCAACGTTGGTTTGATTTGGTACGGACTGGTACTTTCATACAGCGCATGAAAGAACACAGTGCCTATGAAGCAAAAGTCGCGGAAAAAAACAAAACAGATATAGCAACCAATATCAAAGATGCATATACATTAATGCCAATTCCTCAACGGGAAATTGATCTAAATCCTGCTTTGGTACAAAATCCGGGATATTAAACTCAATAAACAAAGGATACTGGCTTTATCAGTATCCTTTGTTCTATAGTTTTTGGATCAAATGACCTTAATCATTAAATATGAAACATCTTAATTGTATCCTGGCTACGTTAACTTTAGCAAGCAGTGGCAGTATTTACGCGAAATCACCCTCGTTTCGTTTGCCTAAATTAGAAAACAGTGGCAAGCCGCGGAATGTGGTATTTATTCTTTCTGATGACCATCGGTATGACTACATGGGTTTTATAGGTAAAGTTCCCTGGCTCAAAACACCGAATCTGGACCGGATGGCTGCAGAAGGTGTATATATTAAGAACGCATTTGTAACTACGTCCCTTTGCTCCCCAAGCCGTGCTTCCATTCTGACAGGCTTATATTCACATACCCATAAAGTTGTAGATAATTCAGCTCCTCTTCCCAAAGGATTGACCTTTTTCCCGCAATACCTGCAAAAAGCTGGCTATCAAACCAGTTTCTTTGGCAAGTGGCACATGGGCAACGACTCTGGGGATCCACAGCCCGGGTTTGACCAATGGGAAGCTTTCAAAGGGCAGGGCGAATATTACAATCCACGGATAAATATAAACGGGGTATGGAATCAATATAAAGACAGTATTTATTCAACTGACCTGCTTACTGAACATGCCATTAAGTTTATGAGAAAGCAAGTAGAAGCAAAAAAACACTTCTTTGTTTATCTATCCCTCAAAGGATTACATGGTAATTTCCAGCCAGCTAAACGACATATAGGTTTCTATGCAAACAAAGAAGTTGTTCTCCCTGAGAATTTCAATACTCCTCACTATGGAATAAAACAACTTCCAACTATTGATCCAAAAACAGGCAAAGCAGCACATGGAAAGGCATACTATGGAGAAAACATGTCTCCCAACTGGGTTAAAAATCAACGTGAAAGTTGGCACGGGGTTGACTATTCATACCATGGCCGTCCATGGAAAGTCCAGGTGATTAATTATTGCGA
>JAKAKY010000079.1 GCA_021824365.1 Bacteroidota bacterium
TTCTCCTCTGTAATCAGCATCAATTGTGCCGGGAGTATTGAGGCAGGTAATACCCTGCTTAATGGCCAAACCACTTCGGGGCCTTATCTGTGCTTCATATCCTTCTGGTAAAGCTATTTGCAAACCGGTAGGTACTAATTCTCTTTCTAATGGCTGTAAACTAATGGATTGGGATAGAAATGCACGTAAATCCATGCCCGATGCGCCAACTGTTGTATAAGCCGGCAATGGATGGTGTGATGAATTGGTAATAGGTATCGCTATTTTTTGCATGCAGCGAAGGTAGGAATTTGCCGGAAAAAAGCAGAATTGGCAAGCTTAAAAGTATAATACTCAGACTACTATCTATTGAAAGAATAACAAAAAAATGAATATTTAAATAAGATCTAACACAATAAATGGCCACTCTTTTCCAAACACTGAAAAAAGTGGCCATTCTAAGCAAAAGTGAATGAGGTTAATCTTTGTAATTTTTTAACAATTTACGCATCACCATCAATCCTATTTCTTTGCCTTGGGCATAGGCATCCCAAACAGATGGGAGATAATGTATACCACCATAAAAACGGCTCATGGAAACTTCACGTGCTGCTGAGTCTAACGTAGGAAAATTTCTATCGGGCCACCCCCAATTTCGCTCGCTGGAATCTCTAAACGGTGTTTCATTGCCGTAGATGGTTTTTAATACTGCTGCAGATGCACTTGAAATAGTTGAGTGTGCACTGTTGTATTCAGGAAATGGAGGAGTTTGCAGGTAAGGTTTCCAGTTAGGATCAATATATTTATTGATAAAGGTTTCCGGCCGTATCAAATCGTAAGTATATTTTGCATTCCAGGAGGCAATGAATGCATCAAAAATGCCAAATGCAACACCTGTGTAAGAATAAACAGTTTTATAAAAATCTGCATTTTTATTTTTCGCAATCGTGCCTACAATTTCCATCCAGTGGCCACAGGGCGTCATGGCTTTGGTGGCAAACATTAAATGGCCCTGCACATGTAATTTAAAGCTATTACAATCCCAAAAGTTGGCAATCCATTTTTGTGCGGAGTCTAAATTATTACCGGTTAGCTGTACTTGCTGAGCCATTTTATAAAATGGGCTGCCGGGTTCTTTGCTAAACGGAATGGGACCCGGAGCCAATATCTGTTTTGCTGAATCCATTACCAGTGTTCTAATTGTATTCCATTTAGGCTCAACAGCATCAAAATAACCCGGAGGGGTGGGTTCCCAATGCCCTTCTAAATTGGTAACCGTAAACCGCGCACCACGTGTTTGTGCATAATTATCTTTTTTACCCCAACTCATAATGGCATTGGCCATAGCCATTCCATAAGCTACCGAGTTAGTATACATTTTATCAGGCATCCCCGACTGGCGTACCACATCTAATACCGAGTCGGTAATATGTTGCATTTTATCTTGTGAAAAAGTTAACTCCTTCCCTACTTTTAAAAAAGCAATGGTTGCTGCAAAGGGATAGTCTAATGCCTTTTTTTGTTCGGCAGTAGGTTGGGGTAAATTGTTCAAGTCTTTTACCTTACCTTCTAAGGTTTCAAAATGCTTACCCTCATTTGCCAAAACCTCATATGCAGCTAAATTAGCATAAGCAAATATCCGCGAAGCCACAGGTGGGGTAAAAATATCATAGATGATTACATAATTTAATTCATGTTGCATTTGTGTGTACAACATAGGATCATGCGTAATTTTTTTGTACGCATTTTTAGGTTTGCAGGATACCATTATAAACATTACCATCAGGATGATGGCAAGCGTTTTCATCATTTTTTTCATATTGATATATTTATTAATTTTATTTATTGCACGAAAATTAACTGTTTTCAATCGGATATATCCGAATGAGTTTTAGTATTCTATTTTTTTTATCCTCATAAAAAAACCATGAGCATACACACACCCAGGTGTGGTAATCCTCATGGTTCATCTAACTTTTATTTAATTAACCCTTCTGCCAGTTTAATTGAACAAAAGATACTACAAATGAACAATAAAAATAAACACAATTCAGAAAATTGTTAAAAAAGGCGCTTAAAAAGCCATTAATCTAACTAAATGACACATTATGTTTTTACAAAAGTGTATTTATGATGGGGCAATTGTTATTGATGTGTCTATACCTCATCTGAAAGTCTCAATTTTTTTGAACCTGATTTTCCGGATATCAGGTAATCGATACTCATACTCAACTTACCTGCGCCAAAACTGATTAATGAAAGTAACCTAACCCGTTGGCGGAATTAATTTGCCAAAGCATGTTTAACTCTGCCGGCTGGCTTGTTATAAATAAACCTGTTTAAGAACTGTAAAACAGTGAAACCTGTAACCTTTGCCAGTATTCCGGATTTGAATCCGACGAAGGATTTGGCGTAATTACGTTGTATCATAAACTGGTTACACAATTGAGAAAAAACGGTTTCAATTCTCTTTCGTACTTTCTTTAAAATTCTGATAAACGGTCTTTCTTCTTTTTGATTGCTTCTTAATGAAACTTCTAATTGAATGCCCGCCGTTTCAAATAAATTAATTTGGTGCTGTCTTCCAATATATCCTTTATCACCAGTTATAATGCAATTACTAAACAATTCTTTCACATCTTTTAGATAGTGTATATCATGTACAACCTGCCTTAGTTAAATCAAACGGTTCTATTACTCCCGAAACAGAACAAACACTATGTGATTTGTATCCGTAAAAGTATTTTTTCTGCGATGCACAATATCCTTTATCGGGTGAATGATGCGCTGATTCTTTACCCGTTTTATTTCTTTGCTCTCTGCTCAGGCTGCAAATTTCTAATGGCATCGAGTCTATTGCAAATACATCAGTTTGTTTGTTAAGCCCTGATACCATTAACTTTCGCAACCTGTTCTGTTTTTTCAAATAAAAGCTTTCTACGGTCGTTGTATTGTCGTCTGCTGATGATATTTTCAAATTCATCAGTATACTTTGATATGAGTTTTGAAAATAAATAATTTTCACTGTCAATGCTTAAACATTCAGCAGTAAAACTCAATGCCATCACCTCTATATCAGAAAATATTGGTACTACACCTCGCCTTTTAAAGTTTCCTTTTTCATTTATTTTGTTACTTAAAATATCTTTTAGCACCTCAACTATTTTAGCGAAATTTGTTTTAATGTTGTGCATGTTGAATGAGTGGGTTTAGTCACTTCCTTAGACAACTACATGACATCTTTTGACGCTTCATCTTAAAATTTAATTCTGCCAACGGGTAATATTTATTTTTTTAGTATGGCAAGTTATTAACAAGACAGCTGAAGTATTTAAGCAAATTTTAAGTAGTTAACTGAAAAACAATACCGGCCAATAAACCGCCTATAACAGGCCCAATAATAGGTACCCAGCTATATCGCCAATCGGAAGAGCCTTTTCCGGGAATAGGTAAAAGCGAGTGCATGATACGCGGGCCCAAATCTCGGGCCGGATTGATGGCATAACCTGTAACACCTCCTAAGCTTAAACCAATAGCAAGCACTACCAACGCTACCGGTAATGCATCTAACGTACCAAGGCTTTGTGCAGGATCTGACATTTTAAATACAGCAAATACCAATACAAATGCACCAATTACTTCAGTAATTAAATTCCATCCATATTTTCGGATGGCAGGTTCAGTACAAAAAGTTGCTTTAATTGAGGCAGACTCATTTGGTAATGCATAGTGTTGATAAAAAGTAAGCCACACCAATAAAGACCCGGTCATGGCACCTGAAATTTGTGCAGCAATATAACCGGGCACCAACTGCCAGCTAAATTTTCCAATAGCGGCTAAAGCAATGGTAAAAGCAGGATTTAAATGCCCACCACTGGCCTTAGATGCCACAAACACACCCACAAATACCGCCATGGCCCAGCCAAAAGTGATGACTATCCACCCACTACCATGCGCATAAGTGTGTTTTAAATTAACATTGGCAACTACCCCATTGCCCAATAAAATCAATAAAGTCGTACCCAGATATTCGCCTAATAATTGATGCATGACCATGTGCAGGATTATTTTGTTTGAATATAATTTGTTTAGTTGATAGAAAACTAAAAATTCGGGAACGCGTTACAAGATATACTGTTTTGCCAAATTTGAAAAATTCAAAACCTGCGCATTTTTCCATTCCTTTGTCTGATTGAGTTCCTTTTGCATTAATGCGGCTACCAGGGGTGCTGCCTCCACAGCAGCTTTTGCATCTAATAACAATAAGCGTATTCTCCGCGCCAACACATCCTCTACGGTTTGTGCCATTTCGTTGCGAACAAACCAAATAACTTCTGCCTGTGTATAGGGATAAAGGGGATGTAAATGATATGACCATTCTTTGTTTTCTTTCATCAACTCCTGAATCAACCGGGCATTGGTACCATACAGGTGCCAATGTGTAGTAAAGTCAATAGGCCAGCCCCATTTACCAATGGGCAATGTAGCGGTTACCGCCTGTTTTTTGGGTAATTTACCCATTTGAATAGCATGATTTAATACATCGGCAGCCATTCGGCGATAGGTGGTCCATTTACCACCGGTAATGGTAATTAAGCCCGAAGCAGATACTAAAATGGTATGGTCTCTGGAAATCATGGAAGTATTTTGGCCGGCACCTTTTTTCTTTACTAATGGGCGTAAACCAACGTATACGCTTTTAACATCGCGCATGGAAATTGGTTGACTGGCATAAATGTTATAGTTGTCAATAATAAACTGAATTTCTTCTTCCAATGGTTTTGGTTCTGTACTAATATTTTCAACCGGTGTATCGGTAGTACCCACAATAACTTTATGGTGCCAGGGTACGGCAAACAATACCCGCCCGTCGGTGGTTTTAGGCACCATTAATGCCTGTTTGGATTGAAATTTATCCATCTCAATCACCAAATGCACACCCTGTGAGGGCGCAATAGAATCGGGCATTTCAGGATCATCCATTGCCATTACAGCATGGGCAAACACACCGGTTGCATTGATAACAGTATTAGCAGTTAGGCTATATTGTTCCCTGTTAATTGCATCATGAATAACCACACCGGTTATTTGCCCCTTATCGTTTTTTGTTAATGCAGTAACGGCTGCATAATTTAAAATGGTAGCACCATAACGGTGAGCCGTTGCTGCTAAATCAATACACAAACGGCTATCATCAAACTGCCCATCTGTATATTGAATACCTCCCTTTAAATTACCTGTTTTAATCAACGGCAAAGCCGCAATGGTTTTCTTTTTAGATAATAAGCGGGTTCTGCCAATACCCCATCCAATCGATAAAAAATCATAAAATGCTAAGCCTAAAAAATAAAACCATTTTGTCAAAAAGGAATATACCGGTACTATAAATTGTTGGGTATGTGCCAAATGCGGAGCATTGCGTAATAAGCGGCCCCTTTCTTTTAAAGCGTGCATCACCAAACTTAAATTACCCTGTGCCAGATACCGCACCCCTCCATGCACCAATTTGGTAGAGCGGCTTGAGGTACCTTTTGCGAAATCCAATTGTTCTACCAACAATGTGCTGTATTCTCTGGTGGCAGCATCCAAAGCCGTACCCAAACCGGTAGCACCACCGCCAATAATAATAACATCCCAATGTGGTGTATCACGGATATTTTGGAGCATTTTTTCTCTTTTCATAATAGCCTAACACTTAAAATATTAAAAAATACTACTTATCGTTAGCCCAATAAATAGCAGCATGCACGGCGCGGTGCCATCCTGCTAATAAAAGGTTGGTTTCTTCTGCTGTAGCCTGTGGTTCAAATGTTTTATCCATTTGCCATAATGCGGCTATTTCAGCCCTACTGCTGTAAAAGCCAACAGCAAGACCTGCCAGATAAGCAGCCCCCAAAGCAGTTGTTTCGGTAATAGCAGGTTTTACCACCTTGCAGCCCAATACATTACTTTGAAATTGCATGAGCAACTGATTGGCTGTAGCGCCACCATCTACCCTTAATTCATGAATGGCAATACCACTATCGGCTTCCATGGCTTTTAATACATCTACCGTTTGGTAAGCAATACTTTCAATAACGGCACGGGCTATGTTTGCAGCAGTGGTGCCTCGTGTTAAACCGGTTAACATACCCTTTGCTTCCTGGTTCCAGTAAGGCGCACCTAATCCGGCAAAAGCAGGTACTATGTAAACCCCGCCTGTATGTTTCACTTGCAAGGCCAATGCTTCAATATCGCCGGAATGTTTAATTAAACCCAATCCATCGCGCAGCCATTGCACGGTGGCACCTGCCATAAACACACTGCCTTCTAATGCATATTCTGTTTGGCCGTTTATTTGCCAGGCAACCGTAGTTAACAGGTTGTGCTGCGAGTGTACAATTTTTTTGCCTGTTTGCATCAGCATAAAACAGCCGGTGCCATAGGTGTTTTTTACCATACCCGGATCAGTACACATTTGCCCAAATAAAGCGGCCTGCTGATCGCCTGCTATGCCTGCAACAGGTGTAGCTGCATTGGTTAATATGGCATGTGTAACACCGTAGACTTCACTGCTACTCTTTACCCGCGGTAAAATTTGCGGAGGTATGTTCATTAATTGCAATAAATCTTCATCCCACTGCAGGGTATGTATATTGAATAACATGGTGCGTGATGCATTGCTTACATCTGTAGCAAATACCTTACCGTTGGTTAACTTCCACAATAACCAGGTATCAATGGTGCCAAAACACAACTGGCCTTTGTCGGCTTTCTCTCTGGCGCCGGGCACCTCCTCTAAAATCCATTTCAATTTGGTAGCAGAAAAATAGGCATCAATCACCAATCCGGTTTTTTGTTGAATGGTATGCGCCATGCCTTCTTTTCTTAACCGGTCACAATAGGCAGCGGTACGCCGGTCTTGCCACACAATGGCATGATACACCGGTTCGCCGGTACGTTTATCCCATACCACCGTAGTTTCACGCTGATTGGTGATGCCAATAGCAGCAATTTGCGGCATGGTAATTTTTGCTTTAATCACTGCCTCCGCAGCCACGCTGATTTGTGTACTCCAAATTTCATTGGTATCATGCTCTACCCAACCGGGTTGAGGAAAATGTTGGGTAAATTCTTTTTGTGCTACTGCAACAATATTTCCTTTTTTATTGAAAATGATGGCTCTGCTGCTGGTAGTACCCGCATCAAAAGCCAGTATAAATTTTTCCATACCGCCTTCGTTTGGTTGGAAGGTAATAAATTATGGGCAAAATGAATTCAAAATACAAATTAATTTTATGTATTTTTTACAAAAACAAACAGGGTTTCCATTAATGGAAATTGGTATTTAACCCCGCAGTATTCCTCCTTTTATACCATCATCTGCCACTCATCCATGAACCATCCGGCTGCATTCATAATGTATTCTCTATTCACATTAAACCGAGCTTAAAAAACAAAAAATAATCCTTTTTATTCATGTTGCATCAAAGTATATTCAACCATCCATAACATTAATTTTTCATTCATAAACATACAAAATTATAATACTATTAAATTAATTAAGGCCACCTAATATAGCTAATTAATATTTTGAATTTATTTATTGTATTAACGGAGAGTAAAGCATTTCAATTGACTGCGCTTATGAAAATTTTCAATGCACATCAACGTAGTTTCTGTATTATGCTGTTGATTATCGGCTGTATGGCCTTTTTCACTACCGGTTTTCATTTCACTAAAAATAATACGATTATTTTACCTAACGGTGAAGCCTTTGCGGAAGATGTTACCTGTATGCGTTACCATCAAAATATTTATAACAGTTATATTCATACGGCACACCTCAATAGCGCTGCACCTGCCACGGAGCAAACTATTAAAGGCAGTTTTAAACCCGGAGAAAACAGGTACAATTATAATCCCTACGATATTGTAATGCTGGAAAAAAGAGATAGTGGTTTTTATCAGGTATGGTACACGCCATTCCGAGAAGTGGCTGCGTACCGATTTGATATAGTGACAGGTTCCGGTAATAAAGGCCAAAGTTATTTGTATTGGAAGGGCAACCAATTGTTTCAATTACCGGTTTCTTAATATACATCGGGGCATACCCGGGCTAATAGTCCGGGCTATCCCAACCGCGTTTTCTTTAACAGAGGGATTAGCATTACCTGTTTAGCCTGCCATAGCACCTATTTTAAAAAAACATCTGCAGCCAAAGCGCCACCAACTTTTAACCGGCAAAAAATGATATATGGGATTACCTGCGAGCGTTGCCACGGGCCGGCAGCGCAACATGTGCTTTATTTTGAAAACCATCCCAACGATACCATTATACCATTGCCCGATATATTATATAGCCACAGTTATTAGACCGCCAACAGCTCTATTCAAAACATTGAAGAAATTTCATCTGATATAAAAGAATTATACAAAACAGTTTGGGAAATAAAACAACGCAACATTATTGATATAGCTGCTGACCGGGGAGCATACTTTTGTCAATCGCAGTCGTTGAATTTATTTGTTGATAATCCCAACACTTCAAGGCTCACATCCATGCACTTTCATGCCTGGAAGAAAGGATTAAAAACAGGCATGTATTATTTGCGTACGCAAGCCGCTACACAAGCAGTTCAGTTTACAGTAGAGAAGCAGGGAAGCAATGAAATTAATCCTGTCATTCCATCAACAGAAATCATAAATCAATCACAAACCGATGCTCCCTCATGCAGCATGCAGGATGGTTGTATTAGTTGTGGTTCGTAATTGCTTTTAAAAAATCTTTGCCCGAAGATGGGGCATATTACCAACGGGAATGATTCATGCCTATATTTTATTTTTCAATGGCTCGAAACAGACTATTTTTGCACCCTAAGTTCTTTACTGAATTTCTTCATCAAACGGATAAGGTTTTACTTAACGTAAATTAATAGGGAATTGTGTGCAAATCACAAACTGTCCCGCAACTGTAAGTAACGCAAAATTTTTACCCATTGTTGTCCACTGTACTGCCTCAGGCTATACGGGAAGGACGGTAAAAATGTTACAAGTCAGGAGACCTGCCTTTACCGTGTTGACAATGCTTTCGTGGAATGAAGCAGACAGTCAGGTTGGTGTACATTTTAATTTTATAAGCCAACTTATTCCTGTAGCTTATTATGTACTTACCACTTTACTTTCCCTTCTTTTTACAAAACATACTGTGAAGTTTAGCAAAAGGACTTTTAACTGATTTTATCATTTTAAAAGCAACAAAAAATGCAAACGCACAACTTAGGCTACCCGAGGATAGGCGGCCAGCGTGAACTCAAAAAAGCTTCCGAACTGTATTGGGCGGGCAAACTGACTGTTCAGCAATTATTACAAACAGGGAAAATCATTCGTCAGCAAAACTGGGAACTGCAAAAGAATGCAGGTATTGATTTAATACCCTGCAATGACTTTTCTTTTTATGATCAGGTGCTTGACATCAGCCTGATGGTTGGGGCAATTCCTGAAAGATTTCATAATCTTATGGAAGCAAAGCAGCTGCCGGATATTGATTTGCTTTTTGCTATGGCAAGGGGTTATCAAAAAGACGGTTATGATGTTACTGCTATGGAAATGACAAAATGGTTTGATACTAATTACCATTACATCGTTCCTGAATTTACCGCTAATCAAAAATTTACTTTGTATTCCAACAAAGTGTTAAGTGAATTTCTTGAAGCAAAGCAAGGTAGGTTTAATACAAAGCCGGTATTGTTAGGGCCAATATCATATTTACTATTAGGCAAAGAAAAACAAGAGGGATTCCATCGCCTGGAACTTATAAAAAATTTATTGCCGGTTTATCTGGAAGTATTGAATAAACTGGATGACAACAATGCTCATTATATTCAATTTGATGAACCCTGTTTGGCATTAAACCTAAGTGAAGCAGAAAGGCAGGTTATTGTGCAAACATATCAGGAAATAAAAAATAAATTTCCAAACCTGCATATCATTGTAGCAAGTTATTTTGAATGTTATGGACAAAACCTGCAAACCGTATTACGCCTTCCTGTACAAACTATACATCTTGATTTGATTCGCTGCCCCGCACAGTTAGACGATATACTGGCAACCGACTTTATAAGAACAAAAATTAATATTTCATTGGGTATTGTTGATGGCAGAAATATCTGGAAAAATGATTTTCGGCAGTCACTTACATTCATCCATAAAGCAATTCAAAAAATTGGTGCAGCAAGAGTTTGGATAGCCCCCTCCTGTTCTTTAATTCATTCCCCCTGCGATTTAAATCTGGAAACAAACGAACAAATATTAATCCCTGAAATAAAACAATGGCTTGCTTTTGCCAAACAAAAAATTGATGAAGTGGTAACGCTTAAACAATTAGCAAGCGGAAAAAATACAGAAGCAGCAAATTTAAAACTGCAGGAAAATATCCGTGCCAATGAAAGCCGCAAAACATCTGCTCTTATTCACAACAAAGCAGTTAAAGAACGTGTTGCTGCCATTACAGAAAAAGATGCAGTAAGGGCAAATGATTTTTCTGTAAGAAAAATAAAGCAACGTGAAGCCCTGCATTTACCAATGTTTCCAACAACCACCATTGGTTCGTTTCCACAAACAACCGAAGTAAGAAGCTGGAGAACCAGGCTTAAGAACGGAGAACTTACAGAACAACAATACGAAGAACTGATTGCGAAAAAAATAGCAGAAACCATTTATTGGCAGGAAGAAACAGGTATTGATGTGTTGGTGCATGGCGAATTTGAACGTAACGATATGGTTGAATATTTTGGCGAACAATTGGATGGTTTTACATTCACTAAAAACGGTTGGGTACAAAGCTATGGCAGCCGCTGTGTAAAGCCGCCTGTCATTTATGGTGATGTAAGCCGCCCTGCACCCATGACAGCAAAATGGTCAATATATGCCCAATCATTAACAAAGCAAATAGTAAAAGGAATGTTGACGGGACCCGTTACCATTTTGCAATGGAGCTTTGTACGCAATGACCAGCCACGCAGTGAAACCTGTATGCAGATTGCATTGGCTATACGTGATGAAGTTATTGATTTGGAAAAAGCAGGAATAAAAATTATCCAGATTGATGAACCTGCCATTCGGGAAGGCTTGCCCTTGCGGAAAGAAAATTGGCAGGCATATTTACAATGGGCTGTAGATGCGTTTAAAATTTCGGCAAGTGGTGTACAGGATGAAACACAAATTCATACACACATGTGTTATTCAGAATTTAACGACATCATCCAAAATATTGCAGACATGGATGCGGATGTAATTACTATTGAGTGTTCCCGTTCGCAAATGAAATTGTTAGATGCGTTTGCCGGTTTTAAATACCCAAACGAAATTGGGCCGGGGGTATATGACATCCATTCGCCACGAGTTCCTTCAAAAGCAGAAATGGTAGAATTGATGGAAAAAGCTAAATCCGTTATTCCTGCCGATCAGCTTTGGGTAAATCCTGATTGCGGATTGAAAACTCGCCATTGGGATGAAACAAAAAAAGCATTAATAGAAATGGTGAAAGCTGCAAAAGAGTTGCGACTATTAATTCATCAATCCACAGTTTTATAATTTCAAAGTGCAGGTAATTGAATAAACCAATTGCCTGCTCTTTTATTTCTGTATAAATGGAGAAACATGAGGAGAAATATTGCCCTAAATACAATAGCCTATTTATCTGTAAAATGGGAGATATTGCAAACTGCCAATGCAACACAGTGCAATTGAGCGAAGACGTAAGTAATACCAATTAGACATTAAAGGTTGTCCAAAATGCATTTGTGTAATATTGATAAGCAGTAAGCTGCTGAATAGATTGATTGTTTAATTGTTTTGTAGCGACGGTAATGTGATTTTTTAAATCATCCATTGATTCAAAGAATTTGTTTTTGAATTTTCTTTTTATTTTCCACCATATTTTTTCTGCTGGATTGAGTTCGGTGAATATGGCGGAAGAAATTTCAGTTCAATATTGGGTGGTATCATTAAACGTTTTGCTTTATGAAATGCACCATTATCTAACACTACAATTTTAAATTCATCTTTATCAATTTGTGATAATTCAGTAAGAAATACCTGAAAATTATCTGTATTACAATGAGGCATTTCTAATAACAGATGATTGCCATTGACTGGAGAAAATGCACCAAACAAATACACGTTATCAAACTTATGCTGATAGCGACACAACGGCTTTACTCCTTTAATGGTTAATGCTTTATGATTCATCGTCAATAATCCGATTCTGCTTTCATCCTGGCAGTATAAATTGAAGCATTTAAATTGATGAATATTTTTATTCTTAATTTGTTTAAGATGCTCCCCGATTTTTTTTAAAAGCCAATACGGCTTCTTCATCTTTCGATACATGACTCTTTCGGGCCACTTTAATTTTAGCTTTAAACTTTTGTTTTACATGCTTATTAAGTGTATGATAGTTGATGTCTTTTATCA
>JAKAKY010000278.1 GCA_021824365.1 Bacteroidota bacterium
CGCCGATAATAGCCGCAGAGGAAAGAATATTGAATATTTTTAAAATGACATATGCTGAAACACAGCAGTATGATGTAGGTACGAAATATTATCCCCATTTCCCACAACAGCAAAAAATGAAGGTGCAGAAACCTTTGCTTAGCGTGGTGATTGATACGGTAGAAGCTTACACCCGTTTGCATCATCTGCCACAGGTACAATACAATATTGAAACAAAAAGTACCGATTCAACCGATGGTATTTTTCATCCCGACCCTGCTACTTTTGTGCGTTTAATTATGCAAATTGTTGAAACAAAAGGAATTGCTTCCAGAGTAATTATTCAATCTTTTGATATCCGAACACTGCAATACCTGCACCAACATTATCCAAACATAAAAACAGCATTGTTGGTAGAACCACCTGTTACATTAAATTTTGCTGCACAATTAAAACAACTCGGATTTATACCCACTATTTATTCGCCCGATTATAGTATGGTTGCACCATTATTGATAAAACAATGCCGCGATTTAGGTATTGCATTAATCCCCTGGACGGTAGATGACCTGCCTACTATGCAGCGGCTAAAAGATATGGGTGTGAATGGTTTAATCAGCGATTATCCCAATTTGTATACACAATTAAAGTGACTGGCCGCTTACTAAAATGGAAGGCACAATTATTTCCTTGTGTTTTTTATCGCCTTGCAAACATTCCATCATTCTTTTAAAAGCATATTTACCTAATTTTTTACCGCTGGTTTCAATATAAGTAATATTGGGTTGAAATAAGGTGGGGATAAAACCATTGCTAATACTAATGACGGCAGTTTGTTCGGGAATTTTGATTTGTTTTTCATACAAAGCCTGCATAGCGCCCATTAAAATCTGATCACCCATACAAAAAATTGCATCGGGTATGTTTTGAGTATTTAAAAAATGCAGCGTTTCTTTCTTAGCTGCTTTTGTTTGGTCGGGAAAACGGCAATACACCATGGCAGTTGGCGCCATTGTTTTAAAAGTATACATAAATGCATCTAATCTTTTTTCGGTAATGGTTAAATTAGGATAGCCAAATAAAGCCAAAATATTTTTCTTGTTGTGTTGAATCAGTGTTTGTGCGGCTAATGTGGCACTTTCTGTATCAGCTAAACAAATTTTGTTACAGTTTTCATGATGTGGAACCCTGTCTACATAAATTACCGGTATATTCTGCTCCTGTAGTTTCTCAAAAGCCGAAATGTCATTATTTTCTTTAGTAACCGATACAAATAAACCTGATATCCTGTTTTTTTTCAACAGTTTTAAATTATTATGTTCTAGTTCACTGCTTTCACCCGATTGCATAATTAGTAAAGAATACCCGGCCTTTCTGGCTTCTTCTTCAACCGATGCAATAAAAGTGTCATAAAAAAAATTGGTAATAGTAGGTATCATAATACCGAGTACGTTGCTAACATTGGTACGCAATTGAATGGCATAAGCATTCGGCTCATATTCTAACGATGCGGCCAACTCTCTTACTTTTTGTTTGGTTTTTTCTGCAATATCCGGATGGTTTTTTAAAGCCCTGGATACAGTAGAAATACTCATATTTAATATTTGAGCTAAATGTTTTAAAGTGCTGGTTTGTTGCATGAGGTAAATTTTTCAAAAAAACTTAATCATCATTTTTCATGGCCAAAAATATACCGTTGGTCCAACCAAAACCATCCTGTGTAGGATATTCGCCACCACCTGCATGTTGGCCGTAAGTTTCTACATTGTATTTTTCCATTAATTTTCCGGTATTCCTGTATACAGATTCATTCAATGCTAACCAGTTTTGCATTAATTGTTTTGCTAAAGCATTTTCCTGATAATTCTTCAAACCCTTATAAGTAATCCATTGCAAAGGTGCCCATCCATTGGGTGCATCCCATTGCTGGCCGGAATGATTAGAAGTAGTAACGGCACCGCCTTGTTGTATGAATTGATTGGCTATTACGTTAGCAACTTTTGTTGCATCATCTTTTGCTGCAATGGAAAAAAACAATGGATACATGGCTGCCAGTGAATATACCTTTTTTTGTTGTTGAAGGATGAATTGATAATCAAAATAAAATCCCTTTTCCTCGTTCCAGCAAAACTGACGGATAGCTTCCTTTCTTTGAACACTTTGCTGCATCATTACCTCAGCCTTTTGCGATTGGCCTAAACCAGCATAAATATTACCCAGCATTTCTTCCATAAAAAACAACAAACAATTTAAATCAACCGGAATGATATGGGTGGTTTCTATCGTAACCATGTTCAATGGATCAATAAACCATCGACTCGAAAAATCCCAGCCCGATTCTGCTGCCGCTCTGATATGGCGATATAATTCTTTTGCTTTAGGTTCTGGCATTTCTTTTGCTAAATGGGTATCTTCTTTGTAGGCTTCCGGCCTGGGTGTATGGGCATCATCCCAGTATCTGTTTAAAACGGCCCCGTTTTTTAGTAGCACTACCCTTCTGTACGTATTATTTTTTTGCGACAAATTTGCTGCTCCATCCATCCAGTAGGCATATTCTTTTTCAATAGCAGGTAAATATTCCAATAAAATGTGGATACCCTTTTTGGCTGCCAGTAATTCAACCATTAAACAAAAAAAAGGCGGTTGTGATCGGCTCAGATAATAAGTTCGATTGCCATTTGGGATGTGCCCAAAGTTGTGTAATAGATAGGAAAAATTTTTAATCATATTTTCAATAATCTCCCATTTACCATCTATGCTTAAGCCCAACATGGTAAAATAACTATCCCAATAGTATATTTCTCTAAAACGGCCACCGG
>JAKAKY010000279.1 GCA_021824365.1 Bacteroidota bacterium
GAAACACTGCAACGTATTCCAAAAGTTCGCAGGGCATCGGGAATAGAAGTATCCAATGATTTTTTAAGTGGCAGCCATCCCTTAACCATTCCGGCAAATACAACCGTAAGTATTTTACTTGATCAGACTTTTAATACAGTTGCATATCCTGAGTTGCTGGTGAGTATGGGCAAAGAGGCAACAATAAAAATGACCTATGCAGAAGCACTTTTTGATAAACAAAATCAAAAAGGCAACCGCGATGATATTGAAGGAAAACATATCCTGGGCAACTACGATATTTTTGAACCTGATGGCGGTAATAAAAGATTGTTTCGTCCTTTATGGTTTCGTACATGGCGGTATATGCAATTAGATATAACCACCAAAGACGAACCTCTTGTAATAGAAGATCTGTACGGCATGCATACAGGTTATCCATTTAAAGCCGTAGCAACATTTGCCGGTAACGATTCTTCATTGCAGGACATATGGAAAGTAGGCTGGCGTACAGCGCTTCTTTGCGCCGGTGAAACTTATTTTGATTGTCCCTATTATGAACAGTTGCAGTATGAAGGAGATACCCGCATTCAATCTCTTATTTCATTATACGTAACGGGCGATGACCGGCTGATGCGTAAAGCGCTGCTTGATTTTTATCATTCAAGAGTACCGGAAGGGCTTACACAGGGGCGGTATCCGAGCAACCGCTTACAGGTAATACCACCATTTTCGCTGTACTGGATTTCTATGATATATGATTACTGGATGCTTAGAAAAGATGATAGTTTTTTGCAACAATTTTTAAACCCGGTAAGAGGGATACTTGAATGGTATGAAAAAAATATAGACACTTCTAAAAAAATGCTTGGCCCAATGAAGTGGTGGAATTTTACAGACTGGAACACTGCCTTTGCCAACGGAGTACCTGACGGAGCTGTTGATGGTAATTCATCTGTAATTACGTTACAGTATGCATACACATTAGAACAGGCAGCCAGGTTTTTTGCGGCTTATGGAAAAACAAATGAAGCGGCACATTATACCATGCTCGCAAATGAACTAAAAACAAATACATTCCGGGAATGTTTTGATAAAGAAAAAGAAGAAATGGCCAACACACCTGATAAAAAAACATTCAGTCAGCATGCCGGTATTATGGGTGTTCTTACGGGTGCAGTTCCGGCAAATCAAATGAAACAGGTGATGCAGAAAGTTTTGACGGATACCAGCCTGAGCCAGGCAACTTTTTATTATCGCTTTTATCTCACGCGGGCTTTAAAGAAGGCGGGCATGGCTGATTTATATTATTCGCAATTAAAGCCCTGGCGTGATATGCTTAAAAAAGGGTTAACCACTTTTGCCGAAAATCCTGACCCCACCCGTTCTGATTGCCATGCATGGAGCTCAAGTCCTAATTACGATTTCTTAGCAACAATATGTGGTATAATGCCTGCCAGCCCTGGTTTTTCATCTGTAATTATTGAACCGGCTTTGGGCGAATTAACCCATGTGCAGGGAAGCATGCCTCATCCTGACGGGAAAATTATTGTTGCACTTCAGCGAAAAGGAATGAACGGAATTATTGCAGAGATAACTTTGCCTGCAAAGCTTACTGGAAAATTTGTATGGAATGGAAAAGAAGTGAAGTTGAAAAGTGGTAAACAAAGTATAGTGCTGTAAGCATAAGGAAATATAAAACGGGTAAATGATGGGCTAAACTCATTTATTCAATTACCAGGAAAAAGGTAAACCCATACTGTTACTTCACAAACCTTAACCTTACAATTAAAAAGCACCGATACTGCCCAACCGGCCATTGTACATATGCATGATATTGTTATTTACCCGGATGCTTCCCGGCAGGTATTGGCCTACCTGAAAGGTTTACAACAGGGCAAACAATTATTACAATTTCAAACAGCTTCAAAATAGTAAGGCGATTGCACCTGCCATAACCCTGGATTAGCATAACCGCTATTCAACCGCATTTCACCTTGTTTTAAAAAATGATTGAATGATAGTTAAAACAGGGCACTGCCGGAAAGCAGATTACATTTAGATATATTTGATATTGGTTCGATTCTCAACGCTGTTGAGTCGAAACAGTCTCGAATCAGTCCACATTAAAACACCGTATTTTTCACCTGAACAACTGAAAAAATGGCAATCCCTTTTTATTGATGCAACTATAAAAGGAATGAAAAATAAGTTGTATTGGTTTTTAACAAGAAGATGAATGAAACCGTGGGTAGTTTATTAGAAATTTAGGTGATTTCACTACGTAGAAATACGTTATTTTAAATGAAAATTTCCGTATATTTTTATGGCATAACATTTCACCTGTTATGTACACAATATTAACCAATATACCTGCCATATCCCGCAGCCCTCCTGCTGCCTACTTATAATTTCCTTTTTTAACAACTATTTTTTTATTACCAAAACCATCTTTTTATGAAATTTTACCTCAGTTTACTACTGTTCTGTTGCACCATGGCAGCACATGCCCAGTTAGATCAGGGCACCTGGTTAGTGGGGGGTAGTGGGAGTTTTATGTCATACAAAACACAGTATACAAATCCAAATACAACACAATCACTTGAAAATCTGAATATTATCATATCGCCAGATATTGGTTATTTTATTAAAAGTAAAGTTGTAATCGGACTAAAACCTGAATTTTCTAAATATAAAACTGTAGCGAACGCCCCTAGTAGTGGGCAATCAAATGTTAACCGTATAATGATAGGCCCATTTATGAGATATTATTTACTAAATGCAGAGACTTTACATCAATACCGGCAT
>JAKAKY010000080.1 GCA_021824365.1 Bacteroidota bacterium
ACCATCCATCATTGGTGATAATGGTTAATAAATTGGAACCTTTTTTTACATATTCTGCTACATAAGCCCCATATATACTCTCATAACAAATAATAGGTGCCATTTTGTAAGGATTATTGGTTTCAGTAAACACCACAGCTGCAGTATCGCGGCCATAACCACCGGTGGTGCCTCCAAATTTTTCAAAAACAGGTCCCATAAAATTTAAAAAGGTAGGTAATGATTCAACCCCTGGCACTAATTTGCTTTTGTTATAAAACTGGTTGGGTTGGCCTGCACGGATGACAACTGCACTGTTATAAGCGTCATAGTATTGTCCATTGGGCAAGGCATGCGCAGTAGGTGTTGCTTTTTCATTCCCATATAAAACATAGCTTTCTAATCCGGTTAACAGGGTGAGTTTGGGGTGTTGTTGTACAAACTGTAATACAGGCCGGTAAATAGAACTATTATTGAGTTCTTGTTGAATAACCGGTTCAGGTAAAGCTGTTTCGGGCCAAATAACCAAAACAGTTTGCGGGTTAATGGCGGAATCTGACAAATGAATTAAATGTTCTATTTGTGTTTGGGTAGAAAGGCTTTCAAATTTTTGGTAGGGATCAATATTGGGCTGAACAATGACCACATTATAATTGGGTTGATGGTTTGTAACTGCAGGAATTGAAAGGTAACCTATGATGAGTGGAATGGCTACCGCTGCTGCCACAGCAAAAGCTAATGCTGCAGGAAAGCTTTTTTCTCTTTTATATTTTTGTAATAGTTGAAAAAATAAAATATTCACCAATAAAATCCATAATGTACCACCACTTACTCCGGTAATAGCATACCATTGTACCCAATTGGGATGTGTTGCAAATACATTGCCCAGCGTTAACCAGGGCCAGCTGAGTTGCCAGTTTAAATGAATCCATTCAAATAACATCCAGTAAACAATCCACCCAACATAACTTAATAAGGAATTACTTTTATTACGCAATTTAAAATAGCCCCATAATGGAATGCACATGAGAACTGAATTGGCAATCATAGCAGCAATGCTACCTAATTCGGTTGAATTCCAAATCCACCAGGTAGTACCAACATTCCAAATTAACAAACTCAAAAAAGCAAATCCAATAAAAGTTCTGATTTTTGTGGTGGAGTGTGCTACCCAAAGTAAGGGAACAAACGCAAAGAAGATGCAAAAAGTAAAAGGTGATACCGGCCAGGAAGCAACCAGCAGCAAACCACTGGCCATACTTAAAACAAACAGTTGACTCTTTTTCAAACAAAAATTTTTTTCGCTCGAAAGTTCGGTTTTTTTTTGAAAGTTCCTGTTTTTTTAAGTTAAGCGACTATTATTTTTGTTGTGGGTATTGCGCTTGTGTAAAGCTATTTTTTTTGCTTTGGGTATTAACAGGTTATTTTCAATTTGTAAGTGTTCCTGCAAATTTTGATACAAATGTTTGAGTGCCGCAAAACTAAGTTGTACTGCTTTACAGTTTTGTGGTGATGCAGTAAAATCTTGTGTAAGAGTTTTAATTTTTTCCATTAAATCATCCGAGTGCTCATGTTCTTTTTCCAGAATACGCAGTAATTGTTCTAATGTTGCTGTGTCAATGAACCCATCAGTTGGGTAAGATTGTTTTTCTAAAGCCATTATGGCCGGGAACAATTTAGACTCTTCATAAATTAAATGGGTAGTCATTTCATCTTTCCATAACTCAAAAAAGAAAAATACATCTAATAAAAAAGAAAATTTTTCACCATGTTTTTGGACTGTTTTTTCTAATTGTTTCAAAATAACGGGTAATTGGTTTTTTAAATAGGCGTGATAATTATTTTGAATATAAGTGATTAGCTCAGTTAATGACATTGTACTTACATCATTGATAGTATGATTGGGTTGAAGCAATAATACTTGCTGAATAGCTTGTGCTAATGCTTCGGTAGGAACTTGTTGCATGGTACATACTTCTGCCAGTGTTTTTTTACTGAAATGACAATAATCCACATGAAACTTTTCCAGCACTGCAACAGTAGCAGGCGATTGTTTAATAATGGAAAAGAGCGGTTCTTGTAAAAGATTTTCCATATTCTTTTTGTAGCAAAGCTATGCAGGTACAAAAGCGTAAACTATGATTAAAATCAGTATAAGTGCTTGTTTTGAATATTAACCCATGCAATGCCGGTCATTAAAACCAATGCTGCAAAAAGCAATGCTTCATTCATAAAAGGAACTGCATGGTACGATAAATCTGCAATCCCCTCTATCATTAATAATAATTCATTGAGAATAATGCCTGCTATAAATACAGTGATGCCCTTTTTTATGCCCGGCGTAAGCAGGATGGTTTTTTCTACCACTACATGCGCTAAAATGTACAAAGAAATCACACCCAGTAAAACCAAATGCAAATAACCAATTACAATGGGCCTGAAGCCATAGGTTAAGGTACTTAATGCAGGAATGGCAGAGCCTAATTGCAATAACAGTTTTATACTAAATGCAATGGCTACAAGCCATAGTATCGTTTTTGTAAATGTGGGTGTGCGCGTTAAAAGTTGTGCTTTGTTTTGCTTCATCAATACAATCATCCACGCCCAGGCAAATACTTGCGCAAATGCAGCTATCACTACCAGCCAGTAAATAAAAGCGGGAATGGGTATCCATGGGGCGGAAAGAAAATAATCAGGCAGGCAGGAAGCAGTAAATAAAATAAATATCCATCTCAGTTTATTAGCAGCTATACCATTTTGTTCTAATAAATAATTCCATAAACCTAAGCAGGCAAACAAAAACCAGCCATTGTATTGAAAGTGGAGAAAAAAATACACGGAAGCCAAATAATTATTTTGTTCAATGTGTTTTGTGGCCATCATATAGGCTAACGAAAAAACGCCGATGGAAGAAAGTGCATTGAATACAACAGCTGCTTTAAAATAGGCATGTGTGGTGCTGTGCCATTGTATTTTTTTTAAATCGTTCCGGTATAAAATAGCAAATACATAACTTACCAAAATAGAAAGTGTTGAGAAAGTGATGGAGGCAGCAGCATAGCCCTCAAAAGGAAAAGTAAACAGCATACCATAAGCTGCAATTAAATTGAGCCATAAAACAGGTTTGTATTTTTTAAAGGCGTTTGGGTTTTGATATTGTTTCAAATATTGCACCAATAAAGCCATTAAGGCCATTGTTACCCAACCGGTAAAGGCAAAATGCGAGTGGGCATGCAATAAGTATTTTTGATTGACAATGGGTAATGCATACGCAATTTTGTACCGAAGGGTTACGCCAATAATAGCTACTAATAATAAGTTGAAGAGGCTAACGGATATCCACTTTTGCAGCGCATTTTTCATTGGTGCAAAGTAAAAAACACATTTGGTGTTGAGTTATGATTTTAATCATACACTTTTATAAAACTGTTGCAACATTTTACCTGAAAAAGTAAAATATTTTTTGTACTTCACTATTTATGTTTAGAAGTAGACCCTTCCTTTTGCAATAGCTAATTTGCCTTTTTCCTGTAACTGACGAATACTTCTAATAACGGTTTCTACCCTTAGGCCGGTCATATCGGCTATTTGCTGACGGGTTAATTGCACCATGTTACATTTGGAGCAGAAGAATTTTTTATTGATTTTGTAGTACGTTAAAAGCGTACAAATTTTTTCTTCGGGTTTATTGCTGGCTAATACTTTCGACATTAAAAATTTGAATCTCAATCTTTTGGCCAATAGTTGCGAAAATAAAAAATGAATTTCCGGCTCTTCTTTTAATAATTGATGAAAATGATGCTTTTGTAAACGTAAGAGTATACTTTCTTTGTTGGCAATAGCTGTGGCGGCATAAGGGCCATCATCAAATAATGGCATTTCACCCAGGCTTTCGCCCGGTGCAATCATGTCTTGCACATATTCTTTTCCCTCATCATTAATATTCACCCATCTTACCGAGCCTTCTACCAATTGATAATAAAAATGGCACTCTTCGCCCTCACGAAAAAGTACTTCATTGGCTGCTGCTTTTTTATAAGTAGAACCAAAAGAGAGTAACAAATCTGCATCTATCATGACAGGTTGATTCTGATGAAGCATAAAGTTAGCTGCATCGTAACCGGTTGAACATGATATTAGGCAGCCTGCTACATGATTTTCGTCATGTTTTCTAATTATGCTAAATCCAGTCATTCGCTGGAATATTGATGAATAAAGGGTTTAAATAAAAATTAACGAATATTCATTTTGTCGCAAAATGGGTTGTTTCCTGTAATATGATTCAACGCATAAATCAGCGTTTCAGCTATTTGTAATCTTGTGTCGTAAAATAAAAAATGTGTACACAACCCATGCGCCCCACACAACTAAACGAAATTACATCATTTAAATTAAAATTAAAAATGAATATGAAAAAGCTGATTATTCTAAGCCTTTTTGGATTATTGATGGTAGCTTGCAGCAGTTCAGGCAAAAAAAATGAAACCACCTCAAATAATACGGCTTCTGGTAGTGCTGCATCAACAGAAAGTACTACAGGTGGTAATCCCTCTTACGATCCTAATAGAGGTGAAGGTAAATTTACACGTGTAGATGTAAGCCCAACACTCGATATAGCTATGGCCGAAGCAGGCAATAAAGTGTACACTGTTAAATGCGGTGCCTGCCATAAACTAACTGATGAAAAATTAGTTGGGCCCGGTTGGAAAGGGGTTACACAGCGTCATACAGCAGAATGGATTATGAATTTTATAACCAATACTGATGATATGTTAACCAAAGACCCAAAAGCACAAGCCATGTTGGAAATTTGTTTGGTTCGTATGCCCAATCAGCAATTAACCGATCAGGAAGCGAGAGATGTATATGAGTTTATGCGCAAAAATGATGGTGTAAAATAACCCTAATTATTACTATTAAAATAAACCAATATGAGAAAGAATAACATGTTTACACTAGCATGGATAACGCTGCTTGTAACCGGCAGCTTGTTTTCCTGCAAACCCAAAAATGCCGGCGATGCCGTTAGTGGCGATGCTGCACAACAAGTTTATGTTGCACCCGGAAAGTACGATGAATTTTACAATTTTGTTTCCGGTGGCTTTAATGGTCAATTAAGTGTTTACGGTTTACCTTCAGGCCGTCTGCTAAAAATTGTCCCCATTTTTTCTGTATTTCCTGAAAATGGTTATGGTTATAGTGAAGAAACCAAACCCATGCTTAGCACCTCGCACGGCTTTGTGCCCTGGGATGACCAGCACCACCTTGAACTATCGCAAACCAATGGTGAAATTGATGGCCGCTGGATTTTTGCTAATGCCAACAACACGCCACGTGTGGCCAGGGTTGATTTGTCTACTTTTAAAACAGCAGAAATATTAGAATTGCCCAATAGTGCCGGAAACCACTCATCTCCCTTCATTACAGAAAATACGGAGTATGTGGTGGCAGGTACCCGTTTTGCTGTACCGATGGATTATGATAATGGCGATGTACCTATTAATACTTATCGTAAAAATTTTAAAGCATCCATCAGTTTTATTAGTGTTGATAAAAATTCCGGTAATATGAAGCTCGCA
Source organism: Bacteroidota bacterium (assembly GCA_021824365.1). Taxonomy (GTDB): domain Bacteria; phylum Bacteroidota; class Bacteroidia; order Chitinophagales; family Chitinophagaceae; genus Hydrotalea. The sequence goes on from JAKAKY010000080.1 coordinate 5,559, forward strand.
TTTCAGTTGCAGGTGCCACCGGTTGATTTTGATCTGAGCCGTGCCGGCAAAAACAAATCGCACGACTGGTTTTTCTTTTCCTGCTACAACACTGAACAGGCTAATACTTTATTAGAAGTCAATGCATCGCAACGTGATAAAGATTTTATTCTGGCCGTAAACTGGAAGAAATTAGAAGAATATGCCAAACAAGGAAAAGGGAAAACAGAAGCTGCTCAGTATGCACATAATGTATATGATGAAAACAAACACATGGCTACTTCTACTATCGAAAAACAAGTACTGGTATTAGATGCTAAAGATTTGAAAGATGTTTGTTATTTTATTCCATGCCCTAAATCGCCGCATGGTTGTGATGTAGACCCTTCAGGCGAATATATTGTTGCTAGTGGCAAATTAGCTGCTTTAATTCCGGTATTTAGTTTCGATAAAATTCAACAGGCTATTGCCAATAAAAAATTTATTGGTGATTATGATGGCATTCCGGTAATTGAATATGAAGCCGCATTATATGGTGAAGTTAAAAAACCAGGATTAGGCCCATTGCACACAGAATTTGATGGCAGGGGAAATGCCATTACCACCATGTTTGTTTCTTCAGAAATTGTAAAGTGGAACATTAAAGATTTAAAAGTCATTGATCGCCAACCCACTTATTATTCACCCGGCCACTTATGTATACCCGGTGGTGATACCAAAAAACCCAATGGTAAATATGTAATTGTGTACAACAAAATTACCAAGGACAGGTATTTGCCAACAGGCCCTGAACTGGCACAGGCGGCTCAGTTGTTTGATATTAGCGGCGATAAGATGAAATTATTACTCGATTTTCCAACTATTGGTGAACCGCACTATGCACAGGCAGTTGCTGCTTCGCTCATTAAAGATAAATCAGTAAAATATTTCGATATCAATAAAAACCAAAATCCTTATGTAACCAAAGGTGAGGCAGAATCAAAAGTGGTACGAAATGGCAAACGAGTAGATATTTATATTACGCAAATCCGTTCTCATTTTTCGCCCGATAATATTGAAGGAATAAAAGTAGGCGATGAAGTGTACTGGCATGTTACCAACTTAGAACAAGATTGGGATTTACCACATGGCTTTGCCATTAAAGGTGTGCCTGAAAATGCCGAATTATTGGTAATGCCGGGCGAAACACAAACTTATAAATGGAGTCCAAAAAATCCGGGTATCTATCCATTCTATTGTACCGATTTTTGTAGTGCATTACACCAGGAAATGCAGGGTTATGTACGTATATCGCCTGCTAATAGTACAATTCCTTTGAGTTTCAGTACAGGAAAAAATTTGCCCAACCCTACAACGGCACCCCCTTTGCTCGATAAGTAAATTACTCCCCCTACCTAAAACCAACTACCGGGATTTATTTTGATTCCGGTAGTTTATACCTTTAAAATTATTGTCATGGCTATTCATTCACCTATTTCTAGGTTAAACCGCATACTTCTGGTAATTGGTGGTATTGCTTTACTGATTGTAGTAAAAGTACCCATGTGGCGTATCAACTTATCAGCCCCACAGTATCCTGAAGGTTTAAGTATGTTTATTTATCCAGGCCATTTAGGAGGCAATATTGATATTATTAATGGTTTGAACCATTATATTGGAATGAAGCGTTTGCGTACTGAAGATTTTTTTGAGTTTTCTATTTTACCGGGTATCATCATTGGCTTTGCCGTTTTATTTTTTTTGGCAGCTTTTACAGGAAAAAGATGGATGACGCAAACCCTGTTTGTTTTGTTTGTACTGTTTGGCATTATTGCCATGTTCGATTTTTGGCGTTGGGAGTATAACTATGGCCACAACCTGAATCCGGAAGCACCCATTATTGTGCCTGGTATGGCATATCAACCACCATTAATCGGGTTTAAACAATTACTGAATTTTGGTGCTTATTCAATACCGGCTTTGGGCGGTTGGATTTTTGTAGGTGTAGGTTTATTATTGTTTTTTGTAAACATTAAAGAGTGGATAAAACTAAAAAAAATTACTAAAATACTCCGCCAACCTGCTTTAGTAATGGCAGGTGTAGTAGCTTTTTTATTTTTGTCTTGCAACACAAAACCAACACCGTTAGTAGTTGGAACCGATATCTGCAGTTATTGCAAAATGCCTTATAGTGATAATCGGTTTGGTGCTGAGTTAATTACCCGAAAAGGAAAAATATATAAGTTTGATGATGTGCACTGCATTGTGGCTTTTATGCAAGAACATGCCGCTGAAACGGAAAAAGGGAAAGTTTTTTTTGTCAATTTTGATGAAGGCCATCAGCTGATTCCACTTGAAAATGCTGTTTTAATCAAAAGTAATCAATTACATAGCCCCATGAATGGCGATATTGCCGCCTTTAGCAATACGGCAGGGGCTAAACAAGCGGTTGAAAAATATACCGGAGCTGTAGTGGAATGGAATGAATTACAAACCGCACCTAAACCCTGATTTTGAGAGCATTGTAAATAACATTACCTGAGCTGTTGCTTAATATTTTGAAATAAAATGAAGCCTGTTTTTTTGTGTATCGGATTTTTGTTGAGTGTGTACTGTACCCCAATCAGTGCTGTAACATTACATGTTGAAAAGGGTCATTCTATTTATAGTATTCAACAAGCAGTAAACATGGCAAAAAATGGCGATACCATTTTAGTAGCACCGGGTAATTATAAAGAAAAAAATATTACCATCAATAAACCGATTGTTCTGTTAGGTAACAATTATCCGGTTATTGATGGTGAACATACTTATCAGTTAATTTCTGTAAGAGCAGATGGGGTAATCATCAAAGGGTTTAAATTAATTCATTCCGGTACTTCCAGCCTGATTGATATTGCGGGCATTAAAGTGTACGACGTAAAAAATATTACTATTGAAAACAATATTTTAGAAGATACTTTTTTCGGCATTTATCTGCAGGGTGCCACTCATTGTACTATTAAAAACAATCGGTTAACAGCATATGCTAAAACCGATCAGCAAAGCGCCAATGGTATTCATTGCTGGAAATGCGATAGCTTAAGTATTATTGGCAATACCGTAACCGGCCATCGCGATGGTATTTATTTTGAGTTTGTCACCAATTCACTTATATGGAAAAACCGTTCTATTAAAAATTCGAGATATGGGTTGCATTTTATGTTTTCGCACAATGATGCCTATATTGCCAATATATTTCAAAACAACAGTGCCGGTGTTTCTGTGATGTTTACACATGGTGTTAGCATGTTGAATAATGTGTTTGAAGACAACTGGGGCGATGGATGCTATGGCATTTTTTTAAAAGAAATTACCGATAGCCATATATCCGGTAACACATTTTTAAGAAATACAACCGCCATTTTTTTTGAAGGCGCCACCCGTATTTTGGTTGAAAAAAATACATTCATTAAAAATGGATGGGCAGTTAAAATTCAGGCCAACAGTATTCAAAATACCATTAAGAATAATAACTTCTTAGCCAATAGCTTCGATATTGCAACCAATGGCTCTTTGGTTGAAAATACATTTAATAAAAATTATTGGGATAAATATGAAGGATATGATTTGAATAAAGATGGGGTTGGCGATGTGCCCTATCATCCGGTAAGTATGTTTTCGATGATAGTTGCTGAAAACCCTACGGCCATGATTTTGTTTAGAAGTTTTATGGCTACATTATTCGATAAAACAGAAAAAATATTACCCAGTTTAACACCTGAAAATCTGGTAGATAAACTTCCATTGATGAAACCTTTACGATTATGATTATTGCAACCAATGTTACCAAAAAATTCGGCCGGCTTACGGTATTAAATAATGTTTCAGTTAACTGTAATAAGGGCGAATGTATTGCTTTAATTGGACCCAATGGCAGTGGTAAAACCACATTGGTAAAAAGCATTTTGGGTATGGTGGTACCCGATAGTGGATTTATCACCTTTAACGGGCTCAATATTTTACACAACTGGGAATACCGCAGGCATATTGGTTACATGCCTCAAATTGGCCGCTATCCTGAAAATATGACGATTGGGCATTTGTTTACGATGATGAAAGATATACGAAAAGCAGAACAACAGGGGCCATTAGATGAAGAACTGTTACATGCATTTGGATTGCCTGCTATGATGGAGAAAAGGATGCGTACCCTTTCAGGTGGAACCACACAAAGGGTAAGTGCTGCACTGGCATTTTTATTTAACCCGGATGTATTGATTTTGGATGAACCTACTGCCGGTTTAGACCCGGTGGCATCAGAAATATTGAAAGAAAAAATAATAAATGAAAAACAGAAGGGTAAACTAATCATGATTACCTCCCATATTTTAAGTGAGCTGGATGATTTGGTTACACAGGTTATTTACATGCAGGATGGGAACCTGTTATTTCATAAATCAATGGCGCATTTGCAAAAAGATACCGGTGAAACAAAACTTTCTAAGGCCATAGCTTCGGTTATGCGGAATCAATAATATGCATCAATTAAAGAGCACAACTGTTATGATCAAAATTATAAAATATGTTATTGCAGATATTCTGCGTAATAAAATTGTAATTGCTTATACTGCTTTTTTATTAGCTATTGGCATGAGTGTGTTTAACCTGGAAGATAATACTACCAAAGGTTTACTCAGTCTGCTCAATATAGTATTAATAGTGGTACCGTTAGTTTGTATTATTTTTTCAACAATTTACGTATACAATAGTGCTGAGTTTATAGAATTATTGGTAAGCCAGCCATTGCAGCGTAAACATATTTGGTTAAGCTTATTTAGTGGTATTGCATTAGCATTGGTATTGGCATTTTTCATTGGCATTGGCCTACCCGTATTATTGTATTCGTTTACACCAACAGGCTTCATATTGGTTGTGGTAGGGTTACTGTTAACCGTTATATTTGTTGCTATTGCCCTGTTAGCAGCAGTAAATACCCGCGATAAAGCCAAAGGTATTGGTATTGCCGTTTTATTGTGGTTGTACTTTTCTTTATTATTCGATGGATTGATTTTGTTTATCTTATTTCAGTTTGCTGATTATCCTTTAGAAAATTTAATGTTGGTTTTAAGCGCACTAAATCCGGTGGATATGGGCAGAATATTAATTCTGCTGAAAATGGATATTTCCGCATTAATGGGCTACACCGGAGCCATATTTCAAAACTTTTTTGGAACAACAACCGGAATGATTGCCACTATACTGGTGATGATGTTATGGATGGTATTGCCGGTATTTTTTTCATTGAGAATTTTTAAGCGAAAAGATCTGTGAAAAAAACAAATGGCTGACAGGCTTACCTGTATTTTACCATACCAAATTAAATTTTCTAATCAACTGCTTTTGACGGTTACATGAAAAAAGATATTGAAAATAGGAGTGATATTGAATTATTAGTGAATACTTTTTATGCGGAAGTAAAAAAGGATACGCTTTTATGGCCTTATTTTGAACATTTAACAGCTGCACAGTGGCAAAAACATGTAGAAAGGATGTATTTGTTTTGGGAAAATGCTCTGTTTTACACCGGTGGTTATTTGGGTAATCCATTGCAGCGGCATAGAAAAATTTATCAGAAAAAGAAAATAGACAATAAACATTTTAAACGTTGGCTCGACTTGTTTGTTGCAGTTACCGATTGTTTTTTTGAAGGCGAGAAAGCAAATTTAGCCAAACAAAGGGCTTACAATATTTCTGTTGTAATGAAGCTGAAATTGAACGAACAAACTGCAGTTCCCAAAAAGTAATCATATTTTAAATGAGAAAGCCCCTTTTGAAAGAGGCTTTGCTGCATAGTAATATTGCCGTACAGGTGTGCGACGCAACAGAAGCATAATAGTAGTACCGTTAGTTGGGTACATTACCTTTATTTTCTGCTATAATTCGGTGCTTCTTTGGTAATATCAATATCGTGTGCATGGCTTTCTTTCATGCCTGCGTTGGTAATTTTTATGAAAGTAGCATTCTGTAACGTTTTTATATTGGCGGCACCACAATATCCCATGCCTGCCCTTAAACCACCTACAAACTGATAAACAATTTCGCTTAAATTGCCTTTATATGCCACTCTTCCTTCAATGCCTTCGGGTACAAATTTTTTAATATCATCTTCTACATCCTGAAAGTAACGGTCGCCGCTACCCTGGTTCATGGCACCCAAACTGCCCATGCCACGGTACTCTTTAAATTTACGGCCTTCATAAATAATAGTATCGCCGGGGCTTTCTTCAACACCTGCAAAAACACTACCCATCATAACTGTATTGGCTCCGGCAGCTAAGGCTTTCACCATATCGCCGGTATAACGTATGCCACCATCGGCAATACACGGAATGCCCTTTGCTTTTAGTGCCTTGCTTACTTCTATAATGGCGGTTAATTGCGGTACACCTGCTCCGGCTACAATGCGTGTGGTACAAATAGAGCCGGGACCAATACCTACTTTTACGCAATCGGCGCCGGCATCGGCTAATGCTTTGGCACCTTCGGCGGTGCCAATATTACCTGCAATAATTTGTAAATGTTTAAAATTCCTGCGAAGGCTTTTTAACGCTTCAATTACACCTTTACTGTGTCCGTGGGCACTGTCTAAAGTAACTACGTCAACGCCTACCTGTATTAAAGCTTCTGCACGTTCTAAAACATCTTTAGTAATGCCCAGTGCAGCGCCCA
>JAKAKY010000081.1 GCA_021824365.1 Bacteroidota bacterium
TCTTACGAAAATGCCCATAACCACAACGATTCATTTTCACTCATTAAATATGTTATTACCGGGGCACTTTGGGCAGGTTTTTTTTATTTGAATGCCTACTTTTTAATGCCCAAATTCATCTATAAAAAAAGGTATTGGGAATTTGTACTACTACAACTCATCATTTTTGTTCTACAAATAATTTTCGACTGGATTTTGTTTGAAACCTTTTTAACCGAAAGAACCTATGAGTTAAAACCGGCCATCCTCTTCGTGTTTTTTCCCTATATTTTTATTTTGGCAACCAGTACTGCGTATAGAATGATTAGCGATAAAATAAAATACGACCATATATTCCAGCAAAAAGAAAAAGAAAATTTAACTACCGAGCTTTCTTTTTTAAGATCGCAGGTAAGCCCACACTTTATGTTTAATGTGCTCAATAATATGGTGGCATTAGCCAGGAAAAAATCTGACCTGTTAGAAGCGTCACTTATCAAATTATCTTCATTAATGCGTTATATGTTGTATGAAGCCGATGAAGAAAAAGTACCGCTTGAAAAAGAAATTGAGTATTTACAAAGTTACATAGACCTGCAACAACAACGCTTCGGTAATAATGTGGCCGTTCAGTTTAACGCAGTAGTGCCTGATAAAAATTACCATATTGAGCCCATGCTGTTAATTCCATTTGTTGAAAATGCTTTTAAGCACGGTACCGGTATGATTGAGCATGCCACTATTACTATTGAACTAAAAGCAGCCAACAATTGGCTCCATTTTATGGTTAGAAACAAGTATAATCCTACTTCTATTGAAGTAAAAGACAAAACATCAGGAATAGGCTTAACCAATGTTGAAAGAAGATTAAAATTATTATATGGTGAAAGTCATACATTGGCTATTACTAAAAATGATGCATGGTTTATTGTTACTTTACAATTAAACTTTCATGAATGATACAATGCATTGCTGTTGACGATGAGCCCTTAGCTTTGGAATTACTGGCTGATAACATTGGCCAGGTACCTTATTTGCAATTAGCAGCTTGCTGCAACAATGCAATGGAAGCCATGAAAATTTTACAAAACCAACCCATTGATTTAATTTTTTTGGATATACAAATGCCGGGATTAACCGGCCTTCAACTCATTCAAAGCCTGGCCAAAAAACCAATGATTATTTTGGTTACCGCCTACGAAAAATTTGCTTTAGACGGCTTTAATTTAGATGTGGTAGATTATCTCGTAAAGCCGGTATCGTTAGAACGATTTGTGAAGGCCTGTAATAAAGCCTGGGAATTGTTTCAACTAAAAAATACGCACAGCGCTGCAACCCACACCCCTGCTTATTTTTTTGTAAATGTTGATTACACACTATTGAAAATTACTTTTACCGATATTATTTGGATTGAGGGTTTAAAAGATTACATTAAAATACATCTCAATAGTTCCAATAAACCCGTTATTACCAGAATGAGCATGAAAACACTGGAAGAACAATTGCCTTCCCGTTTGTTTATCAGGATACATAAATCTTATTTTGTTTCTATTGAGCATATAACAGCTGTTAAAAAAAACAGCTTGTTTATTGGTGCGCTTGAACTGCCTATTGGCGATAATTATAAAGAAGCGGTAACTGCATTAACCGGAAAGGCATCTTAAAATTCATTATTTGTCTACAACACTTTGATTTGTATTGGGCAGTGTACCTTATTACCATCAACTTATTCTGCGAATTTAAAACCATCGCTACAAAAACAAACCGCCCCCAGGAATGGAAGGCGGTTTTGCCTTTAACAAATCCACATCATTATTGAACACCTTGTAAGGCATCCATACCGGAAGTATTGGTATTTTTTCTTTTAAATAAGGATATATCCATTTTTCCAAACCGGTAAGTAAAGTTTAAACGTATCATTTGTGGGTTACGCAACCGGTTATAATCCTGTACAAAGAAGTTGCTCACTGAATATTGGTCGGAATATCTTGTACGGAAAATATCGCTCATACTAATACTAATAGTAGCTGCATCATTTTTTAAGAAGCTACGGCTAATGGCAGCATCTACACTATAAAATGAACGAATATAGCCTTGCGAAGCACTCTGCGATTGCATCATAGGTGGACCCATTTGCTGTCCGCCATTGTTATTAACCGGTAAATTGGTTTTTGATTGATACAATCCGGTTAACTGTAATTTGAATTTACCGGGTAGTTTAAAATTATTATTCATTTTACCAAACCAACTCCATAATGCTGCTTGCGAATTTCCTATAATATTATTGGTATTGATTTGTGAGTTGTAAATATTTACGTTCATCGTCATATCCCACCACTTGGTTAATTTGGTTACACCGGTTAATTCAGCGCCAACGGTATAACTTGAATTAGCATTTACATAGGTATTAATAATATCCTGCTTGCCGGTTAAATAGTTTTGGGCAGTATCTAAGTATCGGGTAATTAATCCTGCTGTGTGTTTATAATATATGGAAGCCAAAAAGGTATTATTGTGTGGCAAAGTTTTTAAGTACGATAGTTCAAAAGAGCTGGTAAACTCCGGTACCAGATTAGGATTGCCTCGGGTAATATTTAAACTATCTGAGTAATCGGTATAAGGAATTAACTGAAAAAAGTTAGGCCTGTTAATGCGACGGGTATAGCTAAACTGTACTTCATTATTGCCTTTAAACTTCTGACTTAAAAATACAGACGGGAATAAACTAATAGGATAACTATTACTAAAATGTTGTTGTGTACTCAGTAAATCGCCCGAATAGTCGGAGCGTTCGGCCCGTAACCCCAACTGGTAACCAAAATTTTTAATGGCACTGGTTACAGATGCATAAGCTGCATATACATTATTGGTGTTTTTATAATTTATGGAAGCCAGATTGGAAAGAATAAAATTTTTACTGGCATTATCCATATAATAATTATCCGTTCCATTAGTTAGCTTTTGCTGCTGAAATCGCAAACCGGTTTCAAATTTTGATTTTTTGCCAAATGGTTTTACATAATCGGTTTGTGCTGTTAAAAACTGATTATAGCCCGTACCAATGGTTTGTTGTTGCGTGTTATTAATAATAGCACTGCCTGCACCATTGTGATAATAATTGGTATTGTATAACACGTTATTGGAGTTGTTTCCGGAGAAATAATTCATATCAGCGGTTAAGGTTTGGCCCTCTTGTTTAAATAATTGTTTAAAACCAAACTGTGCACCGGTACCATTAAAAATGCGGTGGGTGTTAGCATAGCGCTCACTATATTGTGAAGTAGTACCTGTATTCAATAAACTATCAATATTGGTAGATAAAAACTGATTAGGGCTCATATCTGCATGTACCCTTACCATACCTGCAGAAAAAGAAGTACGGTTGGTCATAAAATAATCTAATCCCACCCTTCCAAAAACAAAACCGCCATTATCTTTATCAGTTGATGATTGATTAACAGAAGTACTTGTATCGCCAAAGTTGGTTCTATTGGTGGTACCAAAAGTTTTACCTTTATTTTGGTTAACAAAAGCAGAAGCATTGAAATTGAATTTTCCCTGACGCATATTAAAATCGGCACCACCATTTATGGCACCATAGCTGTCCACCCCTGCACGCACATTACCATTATAGCCTGTTTTTCTATTCTTCTTTAAAATAATATTTAAAATACCTGCACCCCCTCCTGAAGCATCGTATTTAGCAGAAGGATTAGTAATTACTTCCACACTTTCAATAGCATCGGCAGGTATTTGATCAAGGGTTAAAGTAGTAGGCCTTCCTTCAATATATATTTGCGGTGTTGCATTACGCAGTGTAACATTGCCATCAATATCCACATTTACAGAGGGCACATTCTTCATTACATCTAAAGCGGTACCACCGGCATTTACAATATCTTTTTCTATGTTATATATCTTTTTATCAATATCCATTTTTAAAGTAGGCTTTGAAGTGGCGGTTACCACAACACCTTGTAATTGGTTCACATCTTCTGCCAATTTAATATTGCCTAAATCTTTATCAAACGCATTCAATGCCTGGCTCATATTGCCCATGGCCGGTTGTACACCAGGCTTCGGCATGTTAAAACTTACATTTTGTGCTATTGGCTTAAAGCCTGTAGCCGAAATCTTTAATTGCAGCTTACCTGTTACAGGCAGTTCTTCAAAACTAAAGTCACCATTGGCTTTTGTGGTAATGCCTTTATACAGCACCTCTTTCATTTTATGGGTAGTCACATCCATACGGGTATACAATAACAACACGGTTGCATCATGAATAGGTTTTCCCAAACTATCTAATACCCGGCCATAGATATGCCCAATATTAGCAGCAGCCTGCGCATTACCCATACCGGGCATTTGGCTAAAAGCAGAAAAACTGAGTAGGGTTGCAGCCATAAAAACAATGATTCTTTTCATAAACATTCATTATAGAGCACGAAATTATTAGTGCATACAACCATTTTAGGTGTAATTGCGACCATCATTGAAAATGTTGCGACGAAACAGGCCTATTTTCCCCTAATGAAATATTGGTCAAACTGTTTTGGGTGGATAAAAATGATAAAGCTTTTAAAATAATAAATATTACCTATAAAAAAGTATCCAAATATTTGCATTATCCAATTAATTAGCTATCTTAACCATTTAAATTGCTAATCTCATATCCCACGAAGCCCATTTCCTTTCCTATTCACTTTCTTTTTTTTAACCTTTAATACAACAACCATGAAAACAACGCTTGCCTTAGCCGTAATGGCTTTTTTATTTTCCTGTAATCAGAAAGAAGCTTCAAAAGAAGCTGCCCCAGCATCAGCAAAAGACGCTATGGGAGTGGTCATTCAATCGCCCTACCCTATTGGTTATTCGGCCAACTTCGCCATGGGTGATCCTAAAAATGCCGAAAACCTGTTACTACTTTGGAAGGATTGGGATGACGGAAATTTGTCTGCACACAGCAATTTCTTTGCCGATTCTGTAACTATGGTTTTTGCAGATGGAAACGTGATGCATACAACCAGAGATAGTGCTTTGGCCAATGCGCAGCGCGAAAGAAACAGGTTCGTCTCTGCTGTTAGTACTGTTAATGCCATACTGCCCGTAAAAAGTGTGGACAAAAATGAAAACTGGGCACTGATTTGGGGCAAAGAAGTAGATACCGATAAAAAAGGCAAAAAAGATTCCACCTACATTCAGGAAACCTGGCGATTTAATAAAGATGGAAAAGCGGATTTATTCTATCAGTTTAAAGCAGCAGCAGCGCCACCCAAAAAATAAAATTTGCTTTAAAGCCCCGGTTTTGGGGCTTTTTTTTGTTTGTACCGCTTTTGACTGTAACAACAGCATCAACTGCTCTATTATAAATATTTTTCTATACAACCACCCTATTCAAAAAATAACCATTGGTTCAATTACACATTGAATGTATGCATGTTTAAATGCGAAATGGTATACAGTACAGGTTAGCAGATGCAATAGGATGTATGCTTTGTTCAATTTCCCCAACAGCATTAACCGGAGGAAGCAGATTTTTGCCAGCATTGCATTGCTGCACACCTTCATCACGCTTCGGTTTTAGGTATAAGGCAGCCAAATTTCCGGTTGCAGCTTGTTCCCTCCATCCCCGTTTTAACCAACACATGACCTGCCTGTCATTTTTTGTTGTAACCCCTTTTGCCAGGGTAATTGCCGGTAAATTTTACTGGCAATGGGTGATGCTGTTTTTAACCATTCGTTGTATTGGCGCTGCGTAACAAATGCAGCATCCTGTTAAAAACATTTTTTATTAATGGAAGTTTTACTACGCACCAACTGGCGGCCTTTTACCATATAAAATGTTAGTCTGCCGTAAGTGCCACTAATATAAAAAGAAGTAACAGTTGCCATAATATATTGATTTTTTGTGTTTTCAATATACAACTTTCAAGAGGCGGTTACCAAATTTATTTTGAAGAAAAGTGCAGATAATTATTGCCTCATTTTGCCCATACTTATACCATTCATTTAGCTATTTACAGCGTTGCACAACGCTGTTGAATCGAATGAGTATCGAATCGGATTGGTAGCCATCTGCACGTTTAAACAGCTATAACATCACCCTTAATTTACTGTCCGCAAAATTGCATCACTGCATGAAATATTTGCTGCCGAATGGGCGAAACATCATAATATTTACCGGTGGGTAATAGCCCCATGTGCTGCCGGTTAATGAGCAAGATGATAGAGGTATGGTATTGGGGAACTACCACAATGCTGGTGCCGGTAAAACCGGTATGACCAAAACTACCTTCGGGAGCATTTTTCATAAAAGAATCATGTGTATCCATCATCCAACCCAATCCATTTAGAAAAGTATCTTTTGTAAAAAAGGTTTGCAGGGTTTTATCGCTGATAAAAGGCATTCCACTCACCTTACCTTCATTCATCAGCATATCCACCAATTTTTGTATATCATCAGCAGTTGAAAATATACCGGCAGCACCTGATACACCTCCATTGGCGTACCAGGCATTACCATCGTTCACCTCGCCGTTCAACACATAATTGCGCCAGCCATTCCATGATTGCGGATTAATTTCTTTATAGGTAAACCCCAACGTACTATCGTATACCATTCTTTTTTCATAAGGATTGCCGAAAGAAGTAGCGGCAAAGTGCGTGAATTTTCCTGTTTTCAAAGGATTGTAGGTGGTATGCAACATTTGTAACGGTTTAAAAATTTTTTCCTGTTCAAACTGTTCAAAAGGCATACCGGAAACAACCTGAATAATTTCGCCGAGAATGGTAAAACCCAAATCGCTGTACTTTCTTTGTACACCAATGGGGTACCGTAAAGGGAGTTGTGCAATTAATGAAAAAACCTGCTGGCGATTGTTAGCCCGATAAAACAAAGGATACCATTCATCTATACCGGAAGTATGGGTAAGTAAATTTTTAATGGTAATACTGTTTTTATCAGATGTATTAAACGCAGCCACATATTTAGCTACCGGATCATCAACCGATAATAAATGCTGATCAACCAAATACATGATGGCCGTTGTTGTGCCAACCACTTTAGTTAATGAAGCCAGATCGAACATTGTATTCAGTTGCATTTTTTCAGGCTTTGCCAATAGTTGATGGTCACGACTATACAACCTTGCATAACCATATGCCTGTTGGTACACTACTTTACCATCTTTCTTAATTAATACTACTGCACCGGGAATTAATTGTTGTTGCACCTGAGATTGGATGATGCTATCGATTGAATGAACCAATACTTTTTTTTGCTGTTCTGATTGCGATTGTGCAACGAAAGAAAAGAGGAGCAAAGAAATAGTGTAGAAAAGTTTGGGCATAGGGGTTGATTTATTAATAATATATTAAAAATATTTTCACTAAAAAAATTTATTTTGATACTCCATAATCTTTACAATTAGGTTCATTTACTAAATAAGCGCAACAATTTAGTTCAATTATGTGAAAAAGTAAGTACCTTTTAGTGGTGTCAAATATGGTACATTCATTTCAATTGGGTAGTATATACAGTTGTTTTTTTAACTAAACTCTATAAAATATAATATTTAGAATTACATTTAATCAGTCATTTTTGAAAACTTGTTTTAAAAATTTAAATAATTTAAAAACTCTATTGCACAAAAACCTGTCATCTCACTTACTTATGCTTATCAATCTTCTCCCCTACCTCCTCATCGCTGCAAAATCTACTGCCGTTTATTTGTTTATTATTGCTGCCATCAGGCTTTTCGGTAAAAAAGAATTGGCACAATTATCAGTCATTGATTTAGCTTTTATTTTGCTGATTAGTAATAGTGTGCAAAATGCGATGGTAGGAAATAATACCACTTTACAAGGTGGAATTGCTGCTGCTTCAGGATTATTTATCAGTAATTATATTTTAAAGTACTTGTTAAAACATTCAAGAGGCTTCAGTAAAATGGTACAGGGAGAAAAAATATTACTAATCCATGATGGTGTTGTAATAAAAGAGGGATTAAAGCAATCTATGTTTAGTATGGATGAATTGGAAAGGGCAATACGGGAACATGGGGTAAATAAAGTTGAAGATGTTAACCTCGCTATTTTAGAAGTAGATGGTAACATTAGTGTATTATCAAAAAACTATTCACAAAGAACCGTGAAGCCGAGGAAAAAGCCACAGTTATCACATAATCCATAAGCAAACCAATAATTGTAAAATACTAAAGCCATCTCCCTAAGGAAACGGCTTTAGTTTTGCTTACCAGAAATGTTTTTAAAAAAACTAATGTAGCTGAAATATAAGTCCGGCATGTATGCCCACCATATTCATGTTCATGGCATCGCTCATTCCAAATTTGGTGTAACTATATGATACACCAATTTGAGCTGCCGTATTAGAATTATAACGACTAAAAGGCAATTGAATGCCCGCATCAGCCATGGCAGTAAACTTACCACCGGAAGTATTATCAGATGAAAACTCACCTAAATATTGATTATAGGTTACAAAACTAATGCCAATGCCTGCAGCAGCATAAGGTTGAATTAGTTTAGTAGTTCCCTGTAATGGGGTAAAAGTTACCTTGCCCATTACAGGCACTGCCTGAATGGAATTAGACAATACAGCAGATATTTGTTGATTAGGAGCTAAATCATAAACCGTTCTTGGGTATTTCTGATAAAAATCCTGATACCCAAAACCCAGTCCAACTGCCCATTTATTGTTGATACCTAAAGAAACATCACCCATTAATCCACGGGGTGAAATATTGGAAACATAATTCGATTTAAAGTTACCTAATGGCAATCCTAAATCATAGCCGGCATTTAGTTTAACAATACCCCGTTGTGCCAATAAAGAGGACGTGGGTAATAAATTAAATAGCAATAATGATAATATGATATACTTTTTCATACAATTATTTTTAAAGATGGATGAATGCAATACAATGAATAATACTAATTGGTTTTTAAATATGGCGACTGACTAAACAAGGCCTGCACCTGACTATCGGCGGTAGTAGCATCGGCAATACCTTCACCTCTAATTAATCCGTTCCATACGATTTTAATTTTTCCGTTTGCGGCTGCATTCTTTAAATCTAACATATCAATAGAAAGTGCTCCGGAATTAATTTGATAAGTACCATACATGTAAGGAGAGTAATAACCATAACCACCATAGCCCCAATAAGTGGGATCATAATACCCACCATAATAATCATAGTAACTGCTATAATCAATAATACCGGTAGTGGTGGTGTTAATGTAAGTAACATTAATACCTAAATCAGGGTTAGCTGCTTTAGTTACCAATGTATAGCCACCCTGTTGCATGTATTTGGTAATGGCATCAATAAAAGCCTGGCCGGTTGGCGTTAATGATCTGGACGATTGCCCATTGTCTAATACGGTTACAGAATCATCAATACTAAAAGTTTTGTAACTGCTAAAATTAACTGTTGAGTCTCTTTGCGTAATGTAAATGCGGGTATCCGGATTACTTAAATTGTTCACTGCACTATTTTTGGTACAGCTCACCAAACCTAAAAAGGCTATGGCTATAAAACCGGTAGCCGGTGTAATATTGTATTTCATACAGGAATTTTTTTTTATTATATAAAATTAGTTAGTAGCTGATGCATAAGACGATTTTTGGGGTTAATAGTTAATTAGAAAAAGATATTTTATGATTTTGTTGACATTAGCTTTATAAAAGCAAAAAAGCACCCCAATAGGATGCTTTCATATATATTGTAAAGCAATAACCAATTAATGAACGCCTTCTACCAATACAGTTACTTTGTTATTTAAAACCTCAGCAAAGCCACCGGCAATAGTATAGTGTTCGGTTTTTTGTTTATCTACCAACACTTTAATATTACCTTTTGATAAAGCACTGACTAATGGCGCATGTTTTTCCAGAATTTCAAATAAGCCTGAAATACCGGGTAACTGAATACCATAAACATTGCCGCTATATACTTTTTTTTCAGGTGTTAATATTTCTAATAGCATAACATTTCAATTATAAGGTACACAATTTAACTGCGGGCCTGAGCTAGTAATTTCTTGCCTTTTTCAATGGCATCTTCAATGGTACCCACCAGGTTAAAGGCAGCTTCAGGATATTCGTCTACCTCACCATCCATAATCATATTAAAGCCTTTAATGGTATCATTAATATCTACAAATACCCCTTTTAAACCGGTAAATTGTTCGGCCACATGGAAAGGTTGTGATAAGAAACGTTGAACCCTTCTTGCACGGGCAACTACTAATTTATCCTCATCGCTTAATTCATCCATCCCTAAAATGGCAATAATATCTTGTAATTCTTTATAACGTTGTAAAATTAATTTTACGCGGTTAGCACAATTATAGTGTGCATCGCCTACAATAGCCGGGGTTAAAATACGGGAAGTAGAATCTAATGGATCAACCGCCGGATAAATACCTAAGTCGGCAATTTTACGGCTCAATACCGTTGTAGCATCTAAGTGTGCAAAAGTAGTAGCAGGGGCCGGGTCAGTTAAGTCATCTGCAGGTACATATACTGCCTGAACAGAGGTAATAGAACCGTTTTTAGTAGAAGTAATTCTTTCCTGCATTAAACCCATTTCAGTAGCCAGCGTAGGCTGGTATCCTACCGCAGAAGGCATACGTCCTAATAAGGCCGATACTTCTGAACCTGCCTGGGTAAAACGGAAAATGTTATCCACAAAAAACAGAATGTCTCTTCCTTTTCCGGTACCATCTCCATCCCGGAAATATTCAGCAATGGTTAAACCGCTTAAGGCAACACGGGCACGGGCTCCTGGAGGTTCATTCATTTGTCCGAATACGAAAGTAGCTTTTGAGTCTTTCAGTTCTTCCAAATTTACTTTACTTAAATCCCATCCACCCTCTTCCATGCTGTGTTTAAAAGCATCACCATATTTCATGATGCCTGCTTCAATCATTTCACGCAACAAATCGTTTCCTTCACGGGTTCTTTCACCCACACCTGCAAATACAGATAAGCCACCATGGCCTTTGGCAATATTGTTAATTAATTCCTGAATTAATACGGTTTTACCTACACCTGCACCACCAAACAAACCAATTTTACCACCTTTTGCATAGGGTTCAATCAAGTCAATTACTTTGATACCGGTATATAAAATTTCTGTAGCAGTACTTAAATTTTCGAACAAAGGCGGTTTATTATGAATTGGACGGCCATTGGCTTTAGATACCTGAGGCAGGCCGTCAATCGCATCGCCGGTAACATTAAATAAACGGCCATTAATACCTTCACCAACAGGCATTGAAATGGCTTTCCCGGTATCAATTACTTCCATACCACGCACCAAACCTTCGGTACCATCCATTGCAATGGTACGAACACTATCTTCACCCAAATGCTGTTGTACTTCCAGTACCAGGGTATCACCATTGGGCTTTTTTATTTCTAATGCATTGTAAATTTCGGGCAAATCAGTCAGGCTGGGGAAATGAACATCCACAACGGCTCCAATAATTTGCTTAATATTACCATTACCTGTAGCGGCCATAAATAAACAGTTTTTTAAAATTTGCGGCAAAGGTAAGGGAATGGATGTTTCAAATTCTAACCATTTTTTAATGAAATCATTTTTTTTTATTCCCGCCTATTTTTTAGGCAGTTGTTGGGCATGCAATAAGGGTGTTAACCCTTCTACTCCTATCTCAAAAACATTAATCGGCTTTATCTTCATTATACAACACATAACCTTTCAATTGATAATATGATAACATGGTTTGTGCAGATAATGCTAAACCTACATTGGACACTAATTCATCCATTTTTAAGTTTAACATAGTTAATGCCTGACCACAAGCTATAAATTTTACGCCGTTATGCTGTAGTTCTTCTATTAATGGCAAATTACTATTAGTTGTATTATACCTCAGTTTATAATTACTTTCTTTTAATAGTGAAAACAATGCAGGCCCATGTACCAATACCACCACTTCTAAATTTTTTGCAGGCATACCGGAAGCCACATGCAGGTTCATTACCCTACCCACTTCTGTAAATCCGGAATTTTCAGTTTTGGCTGAAGAAGAATCACTAGGCCCAATGGTTACATTGAATAATAATTTATAAGGCATATTTACCTCTATATTTTCTGTTATGCCTTTTACCGGAATAACGCCGGTCCATAAACTGGTTTGTATATACGGATGGATGGCTAATTTCTCAAACTTTGCCTGCATACGTGCCTG
>JAKAKY010000082.1 GCA_021824365.1 Bacteroidota bacterium
AATTGGGGTGCCTGCAGAACTGGTTATTTATCCGGGGCAGCATCATGGTATTACCAAACCTTCTTATCAGGTTGACCGGTTAGAACGTTATTTAGTTTGGTTTAAAAAATATTTGAAATAATATATACTGACATAATCACCACAAAAAAACCTGACGCATCATGCTCAGGTTTTTTTTATTTGAATGGAATGGTAAGTGATGATTTAAAAATCTGAAAAACCAGTAGGGTGCAGCAAATAAATATTAGCAGTAGAAACAGTATGCTGATATTCGGGTAAAGCAGATAATGTTTTCCATGCCGGGCTATCACCAAATGCTTTCCAATGTGCATCGCGGTCAGCCATATTATTGAAGGTAGTCATGTACATCAAATCGGGCATGTGGCAGCCGGATAAAACTTCGGCATAAAATACTGCGTTAAAGTTGAGATTTTTAAAAATACTAATTTCACCTCCTTCATTAAACATTTTTACTTTTTGGCGATAAAAGGTTTCATTAGAACCCTCATAACTTCTTAATTCATAAATACGTTCAGTAAGCGGTCCGGTTAATTTAGGCAATGCAAATAAAGGATGGTCTTTAAATGCTCTTAAAACAATGGTTTCAATGCGTTGATAGGGAGGCATATTATATGCAGCTTGTAAATAAACAGCACCATTTTTTTGCAAATTGGCATCTTTTAGCAACACATCATCCTGCAACAATAAATTTTTCACTGAGGTATTAGGAATAAAAACATATACCCGTTTATCGGTAGCCGTATCGTTATCATATCTTGTAAACACGCCTATTTTTTCACAACCATGTTGGTGTAAAGCCGGTAAATAAGCTTTTTCTAAATAATCATTAACCATGTTTACCTGATCACTGCTTTTGCAATGATATACTTTAATCAGATAATAGTCTTTTTGCTTTTTTTCTTTTTGTGCCAGTACCGAATTTGAAAATGTGGCCAGAAACATGAATAACAAAGCCAGCATACTTTTTTGAGCAAGTTGTTTCATATAAGTGTATTAATTAGTTACATCAGTAAGGTTGATTTGAGAAAGGGGGTATGCGTTTGCCAAAAAACAGTCTGAGTCGATCATCCGGCTTTAATACCGGTTGCAAGCTAAGGCTTGTATTGTTGTGTTTCAAATCCTTTCAGTTAAAACCTTGTTTTTGTATAGCTATTTTGCAATTATTTGAGCAATATCAAACAATGATTTTCGGATGTACAAAAAAATTTAATTAAATTTTAATTCTGATTGGGCATCAAATTATACTCATTGATATCTTTTTGTAAATATTGGCCCGTTTTTTGAAAACTATTTGAAACTATATCCATATAATTAATTCTACCTTAAAATTTTACACAATGAAAAACAAAATGGGTTTGTTAGGGCTGTTACTATCAGCTATTTTTATTTGGGCTGCATGCTCAAAAAGTAATTCGGTACAGGTACCACCCGGTACACAACAAGTAAGTTTGTACATGACAGATGGTCCGGGATTCTTTGATCATGTATATCTTGACATTGATTCGGTGATGGTGTTGGTAGATACATCAACAAATACAAGAAACAATGATACCACTGACTGGGATCATGTGGGTGATGATGATGAACACCACCATCCTGAAGGTAGTTTTATTTGGGAAAATTTGCGGGTGCAACCTGGTGTTTATGATATTCTTTCATTAAGAAATGGGGTAGATACCCTGTTGGCTTCTGCTAATATTAAAGCCGGTGCTATTCGTCTTATCCGGATTAATCTGGGAACAAGGAATTCATTGGTAAAAGACAGTATTACCTACCCGCTTAATTTGTTGCCCGGTTCTAAGAATTTTGTTTTAATTAAAATGCGGGGTGATGAATGGGAAGAATACCAACCCGGCGCCTCCAGACTATGGTTAGATTTTGATGTGGCCAGATCTGTTATTCAGTGGAATAATCAGTTTTATTTAAAACCTGTTTTTCGTTTCTTTACGGAAGTAACTACAGGTAGTATTTCTGGAACTGTGGTGCCTTATAATGCTTATCCTGTATTAAGTATTTACAGTGGAACTGATACGGCTTATGCATTGCCTAATAAAAAAGGGCAGTTTAAGGTGCGCGGTTTGCAAAGCGGTACATATAGTGTTTTTGTAAATGCCTCAAACGGGTATAAAGATACTACTATCAATAATATTAACATCAGTGGAAACAGTAATGTAAATATTGGAGTAATTCAACTACATCAATAGCATTAAAAATTTTTCCTCCTGAAAGCACATGCATCGGAGCAGTATTGCTCCGGTGCTTTTTTTACAACAAACACCTGTATTCCGTTGTATTTATAAAATATATTCAGGAATTAACACAATTTAATTAGGCTGTCAGAGAAATAAATTCTATCTTGCAGTCATTATTTTATTTTTTAAATTTTACAATGAACACAAAAATTCAAGGAACTGTAAAGTTCTTTAACGAAGAAAAAGGTTTTGGATTCATCAAACATGACGATTCAAACAAAGAAACTTTTGTACATGCCAATGGTTTGATCGACCAAATTGAAGCAAACGACAAAGTTGAATTTGATGTACAGGAAGGCCGTAAAGGTTTGAACGCTGTTAATGTTAAAAGAATAGTATAAAAGTATATCTATTTACAACCTTACCAAGGCCGGTAGCAAATTGCTGCCGGTCTTTTTTTTTGATAAGTATCAAACTTCCGTTTATATAAATGTTTGTTTTTTTAGTGTTTAAACTTTTAACTTTGCCTTCCTTTCACCAATTCTCCAGTTATAATTATTGCAAAAAAAATCAATAAGTATCTTTCATAGAAAGGTATATTTATTATACGCAATTAAAATATAATATGAATCGAATATTTTTAGTAGTTTTTTTGTCTGTACACTGTATAGGATTGAATCATGCACAGGCTCCCTTAAAAATGCCTGCAAATGATACCCTTTCTCAGGCCACCTTACAAGCTTGTGTTCAATATGCATTGCAACACCAACCATTGGTGCAGCAATCATTAATTGATGAGCAGATTGTAGATAAAACCATTCAAACCAAATTAGCCGATTGGTATCCGCAAATAAGCATGAACTATTATTTGCAGCATAATTTTCAGTTACCTGCATTTTATTTTGGCGGTAATTATGTGCGTAACGGAACCACCAATGCCTCCAATTTAGGTTTATCCCTTTCTCAAAATTTATTTAACAGAGATGCATTATTGGCGAGCCAAACCGCACAGCAGGTAAAAAAACAGGTAAGGCAAAATACTACCAGCAACAAAATTGATGTTACAGTAAATGTAAGTAAGGCATTTTATGATGTACTGCTCACCCAAAAGCAGGTGCAGGTATTAGATCAGGCAATTATTCGCCTGCAAAAGAATGTACAAGATTCATATCATCAATACGAAGCAGGTATTGTTGATAAAACTGATTATAAAAGGGCTACCATTTCATTAAACAATACCATTGCACAGCGTAAACAGGTATTTGATTTGGTGAAAGCAAAATCTGTTTATTTAAAAGAATTGATGGGTTATCCTGATTCTGCCTCCTTGCAATTAAGTTATGATACCACTAACATGGAAAGGGATGCGTTTATGGATACTTCAGTAAATGTATTTTTCGAAAATAGAATTGAGTACCAACAATTGGTTACACAGCAAAAATTACAACAGGCCAATTTAAAGTATTACAAATGGGGGAGCATACCTGCCATATCGGCTTATGGCAATTATAATTTTAACTATTTGAATAATGATTTCGGGAAATTGTATAATCAAAATTTAGGCAACTCCAATATTGGTTTACAATTTTCTGTGCCAATTTTCCAGGGCAATAAACGGGTGAACCAAATTAAAGAAGCACAACTGCAAATTGATCGGTTAAACTGGGATGTGGTAGCATTGAAGAGTCGCGTTAATGCCGAGTATGCCAATGCTTTAGCTAACTATAAAGGCAATCTGGCTAATTATATGGCTTTGAAAGACAATCTAACTTTGGCTAAAGATGTATATGAAACCATTCAGCTACAATACAATTCAGGTATTAAAACCTATTTAGATGTTATTGTTGCTGAAAGCGATTTGCGCACCGCACAACTAAATTATTATGATGTGCTTTATCAATTATTAGAAAGTAAAATTGATGTAGAAAAAGCGTTAGGTACAATCAAAAATTAAAAATATAAATATTTTATATGAACAATTCTTTCCGTTTTATTTTGGTATATGTTTCAGGATTATTGATACTGGCATCCTGCACCAATAAACCACAACAACAGCAGGCACCGCCACCGGTTGCTGTAAATACTTATCAGGTACAAAAAGGCTCAGCCGTGTATTATGATAATTACCCTGCCACCGTTACTGCATTAAATGAAATAGAATTACGTGCACAAGTAACCGGATATGTAAAGGGTATTTTTTTTAATGATGGACAACATGTTTCAAAAGGACAAAAATTGTATGATATTGACCATGAAACCTATCAGGCGGCTTACAATCAGGCAGTAGCCAATATGAATGTGGCTTTGGCAAACTTAGATAAAGCACAGCAGGATGCCAGCCGTTACACTGATTTGTTAAAGAAAGATGCCATTGCCCGGCAGGTAGTGGATCATGCTATTACCGATTTACAGGCAGCAAAAATGCAGGTAGCCGCCTCGAAAGCAGCAGTTGCCAGAGCCGAAACCGATTTAAAATTTTCGGTGTTATATGCACCTTTTGATGGTACCATTGGTGTTTCGCAGGTAAAAATGGGCACACTAATATCAGCTAACCAAACTTTATTGAATACTATTTCATCCGATAATCCCATGGCCGTTGATATTGCAGTTGATCAAAGCCTTATTCCACGATTTACAGCATTAAAAGCGCATCCGGCACCCGCTTCAGATTCAATGTTTACGATGAATTTTAATGATCTGTATAGCTATTCTTTACCCGGACAAATTAGTTTTATTGATAGGGCAGTTGATCCGCAAACCAGCACCATTCGCATTCGTTTCATCTTCTCCAATAAAGATAATATGCTAAAACCAGGCATGAGTTGTAATGTTCGTGTAAAAAACAACAACCCTTTACAACAATTTTTACTCATTCCCTTTAAAGCTGTAGTAGAGCAAATGGGTGAATATTTTGTGTTTGTGGTGAATGTCAATCAAACTGTTACAGAACAGAAAATTACTTTAGGTCAGCGTATTAATGATAAAGTAGTAGTACGTTCCGGTTTAAAAGAAGGAGATATTATTGTAACAGATGGTGTACAAAAATTAAGAGATGGTGCAAAAGTTCAATCAGTTGCACCAGGGCTCAATAAATAAAACTCAGTAAATATTATGATTGCAAATACATTCATAAAACGCCCGGTTACGGCAATAGTCATATCCATTGTTATTGTGTTATTAGGCGTTTTAGCTATTTTAAATTTACCCATTAGTCAGTATCCTGATATTACTCCTGCAACGGTTCAAATTACCGGAATATTTAATGGTGCCGATGCACAAACAGTTGAACAAACTGTTACTACTCCCATTGAAACACAGGTAAACGGTACACCGGGGATGGCTTATCTGCAAAGCAATAGTACCAGCGATGGACGAACAACCATAAACGTTATATATAATGTAGGAGCTGATGTTAATATTGGTGCTTTAGATGTACAAAACAGGGTGGGTATTGCTACTCCGCAATTGCCCGATGATGTAAAGCGTTTAGGCCTTACTACCCGCAAAAGAAATCCGAGTATTTTAATGCTCGTGGCTATGTACTCGCCCAATGGCACACATAGTGTAACTTTTGTAGATAACTATACCAACATATTTGTACGTGATGCCTTGTTGCGTGTAAAAGGGGTAGGCGATATTTTTACCCGTGCCGATGATTTTAGCATGCGCATCTGGTTACAACCCGATAAAATGGCACAGTTGGGGTTAACTACTACCGATGTGCTGAATGCATTGCAGGATCAAAACCTTCAAATTGCTGCCGGTTCTGTGGGGGCGCCTCCACAAAGCAACGACCAGTCGTTTGAGTACAATGTGTTCACCAATAGCCGTTTAAGTACGGAAGATCAGTTTGCACATATCATTGTTCGTAGTAAACCATCCGATGGTTCATTGGTATATTTAAAAGATGTAGCACGCATACAGTTGGGAAAATTCAGTTATGCCAGTAATTCATTTGTAGATGGCAAAAGAGCCTCTTATTTATTGGTATATCAGGCACCGGGTAGCAATGCAATAGAAACTGCCCAGGGTGTGTACAATGCCATGAATCAATTGCGCAAATCATTTCCTAAAGATGTAGATTATACTGTTCCTTTCGAATCTGTTTCGGTGGTAAAAGTATCAATTGATGAAGTGATAAAAACATTGTTAGAAGCATTGGTATTGGTTACTTTGGTGGTATTCCTGTTTTTACAAAGCTGGCGGGCTACACTCATTCCGATCCTGGCTATTCCGGTTTCCATCATTGGCACATTTGCTTTTTTTGTTCCTTTAGGCTTTACCATTAATACACTAACGATGTTCGGCTTTGTGTTGGCCATTGGCATTGTGGTAGATGATGCAATTGTTGTGGTAGAAGCTGTTCAACATTATATTGATCAGGAACATTTAACGCCAAAAGAAGCTACTGCTCGTGCCATGAAGGATATATCGGGGCCGGTAGTGGCTATTGCACTGATTTTGGCCGCAGTATTCATTCCCGTTGGTTTTATACCCGGCATTGTTGGGCGTTTGTACCAACAATTTGCTATTACTATTGCCATATCTGTGCTTATTTCTGCCTTTGTAGCTTTGTCTTTAACACCGGCGCTGTGTTCATTGATGTTACGGCCAATGGAATTAAATAAAAAATCACGTGGTATTAATCAATTCTTCTACAGGTTTAATGAATGGTTTAGAAGAACCACGGCAAAATATACCATTGGTGTTCGTAAAGTAATTAAAGCAGCACCCTATGCCATGGTATTACTGGCTTGCATTTTTGTAGGAACGGCTATTTTATTCAAAAATAAACCTACCGGTTTTATTCCTACTGAAGATGAAGGACGTATTTATATTACGTTTGAATTGCCGGAGGCCAGTTCCACCACCCGTAGTTTGGATGTTTTAAACCGGATGATGGTGATTTTAAAAGATGTTCCGGGTGTGGGTCATTTTGCCGCTTTAGGCGGGTTGAACGTGGTAACTTTTGCTACCAAATCAAACAGTGGTACCATCTTCTGTCAGTTAAAGCCATGGGATAAGCGTACAGATAAATCACAGCAAATCAAATCCATTATTGCCACCCTGCAACAACGCTTTTCCGTTATAAAAGAAGCCAATATTGTAGTTATTCAGCCACCGGCTATTCCGGGCTTGGGGCAAACTGCCGGTTTTACTTTTGAATTAGAACAACGCGAAAGTACCGATGATATTAAAACCTTTGAAAAAGTAGTACAAAATTTTGTAATGGCAGTGAATAAAAGACCTGAAATTGCCAGAGCATTTAGCTTTTTTACGGCAAAAACACCGGGATATAAGGTAGATGTAGATAGGGAAAAATGTAAGAAATTGGGTGTTTCAATTGCCGATGTATACAATACCCTGCAAACATTTTTGGGTAGCAGGTATGTGAATGATTTTACTATTTATGGTAGAAATTTTCACGTAGTAGCACAAGCCGACTCATTGTATCGGGGCGATATCAAAGATTTGAATCAGTATTATGTTAAAAATCAAGCGGGCGCATTATTGCCAATGAGCACTTTAATCACTTATCAGCTTACCGAAAGTGCTCCGCTTATTTCGCACTATAATTTGTTTAGAACAGCTGAAATTAATGGTACCCCGAAAGAGGGGTATAGTAGTGGTCAGGCTATTGATGCATTGAAAGAAGTAGCTGCCCAGGTATTGCCGGCTGGTTATGGCTATGAGTTTTCAGGTTTAAGCCGTGAAGAAATTAATGCCGGAAACAGTACCGTTTATATTTTTAGCTTATCTATTTTGTTTGTATTCCTGTTTTTGGCAGCATTATATGAAAGTTGGAGTATTCCATTTTCTGTTTTGTTAGCTGTGCCCATCGGTGCTTTTGGTGCCATAGTAACACTCACATTTATACCCAGGCTCGATAATAATGTGTACGCACAAATTGGTTTGGTTACGTTGATTGGGTTGGCTGCCAAAAATGCCATTTTAATTGTTGAGTTTGCCAAAGAAAGGGTAGATGGTGGTATGGATATTGTACCCGCAACTTTAGAAGCAGTGAAATTAAGGTTACGCCCCATTTTAATGACTTCAATGGCATTTATATTAGGTGTATTACCCTTGGCTTTTGCAACCGGTGCCGGTGCCATTGCCCGTTCCACTATTGGCTTTACCGTATTAGGAGGTATGCTGGCGGCAACATTGTTGGCCATTTTTATTGTACCTGTTTTATTTGTGCTCATTGCTAAAATAGCGTATGGTAAGCAGAAATTGGAAGCTTTGCGCAGGCAACGTTTAGATGAAATAAACGACTTACCCAAAGCCAATATTTAATTTAAAATAAATATTTTGCCATTACAACAGCTTTACTTTCCGATAGGGCTGTTGTTGTTTTTTCTACTTTTTTTCTCTTATTAAAAAATATGCAATATCCTTGCAGGTTCTAAAACAATTGTACATGAGTGCTTTGTATTATATGAGAGAAGCCATTAAAACCGGTATGGAAGGAATGAGGGCTAACCACGGAGGGCCATTTGGCTGTGTTATTGTAAAAAATGGTGAAATTATAGCCCGTGGATACAATAAAGTATTGTTACTAAACGATCCTACTGCACATGCCGAAGTAACGGCAATTCGCGAGGCTTGTAAAGTATTGAACGATTTTCAACTAACCGATTGTGAAATTTATACCACTTGTGAACCCTGCCCCATGTGCATGGGAGCTATTTATTGGGCAAGGCCTAAAAAAGTGTATTATGCCAATACCAGAAATGATGCTGCCAACATTGGGTTTGATGATTCATTTATCTATCAGGAACTAACTTTGCCGGTAGAGCAGCGTAAAATGGTAATGGAATGTATTGGCCGTGATGAAGCCCTGGCCATGTTTGAAGCCTGGCAGCAAAAAGATAAAAAATTTTTATATTAAACTTTTCAAATTTTATCAAATGAACAATTTAATGCGTAATTTACAAGAAGCAGTTGCATATATTCAATCACAAGCCCACATTACAGCTAAAGTAGGTATTGTTTTAGGCAGTGGTTTGGGCAACTTGGCTAATTTAGTAAAAGCAGAGAAAGAAATTCCATATACAGAAATTCCCCATTTCCCGGTTAGTACAGTAAAAGGGCATGGCGGAAAATTGATAATTGGGAAACTGAAAGGCCAATCGGTAATTGTAATGGCCGGCCGGTTTCATTATTATGAAGGCTATGCGCCACAACAGGTTGTTTTTCCCATTCGTGTAATGAAGTTGTTAGGTGTTGAAACCCTATTACTGTCTAATGCTGCCGGAGCGGTTAATCCCGATTATAAAGTGGGTGATTTAATGATTCTTAAAGATCATATCAGCTTTTTTACTGCCAATCCTTTAATTGGCACCAATGAAGAAGCTTTGGGCACCCGTTTTCCCGATATGAGTGAACCTTATTGCAAAAATTTAATTGAAAAAGGAATTCAAATTGCAAAAGAAAACAATATAGAATTACATCAGGGTATTTATACTGCTGTTACCGGTCCTACTTTTGAAACGCATGCTGAATATCAGCTGATTAAAGTTGTGGGCAGCGATGTAGTGGGAATGAGTACGGTTCAAGAAACCATTGCCGCCGTACATGCGGGCATGAAAGTATTTGCTGTAAGTGTGGTAACTGATTTGGGCATCCGGAATGAGGATAATGTGATTACCCATGAAGAAGTTTTGCAGGCAGCAAAAACAGCCGAACCAAAGTTGAGTTTATTGTTTATGGAATTAATTCAAAAGCTATAGTAGTAATTGAGCCTCGAATATAACGGTTCATTTAAAGCTTTAGCTTTAATTTGCACATCATTTAGTAAGCATGAACAGATTGGCAGCAGTCAAAATATTTTTGTTATGGGTGGTTTTCATCAGCTTTGCAAACCTGGCTGCCTCACAACAACAATACGGGCAATCCGGCCGGTTTGGCGGTGGGAACACAGGAAATATATCTTATGATAGAAATGGGCGGCCCATTCCGGCACAGCCGAAACAAGATTCATTGCAACATCGAGATAAGTATGCAGATTCTATTACCATTTTCTACCGCCATTTTGATTCAACCCGTATTCGTAAAATAGATTCTTCTTTAAACGATTTCACCAGACGTTTTCCGCAACCCTATAATTACTATACATTAGGTAATTTCGGAGCCGCATCACATTCCCTTTTATTTTCCCCCATTATGCAATCCGGTTGGGATGCAGGTTTTCATCAGTTTGATATCTATAATTTTACATTAGAAAATACAAAAATATTTCAAACTACGCGTCCATACACTGAAATAGCTTATTTATTGGGCAATAAATCAGAGCAATTGCTTGATTTTATGCACACACAAAACCGAAAAAGTAATTTCAATTTTTCTTTCGAGTATCGATTTACCAATGCGCCAGGCACTTATAAAAATCAAAATGCCAGTAACAATAACTTGCGGTTTACTACGCATTATCAATCACCAAATAAGCGTTACGAAAATTACTTTATTTTTCTTTCTAATAAAAATGCCTCCTCCGAAAATGGAGGGTTAAAAGACCCCGGGAAAATTAATAGCCTTGCATTGAACAATCCTTATGAATTGGAAACCAGGTTGGGTATTGCCGGAATTGCTAATCCCAATCCATTTAGTACAACGGTAAGTACGGGTAATGTATATAAACAAAACACCTATCTGTTCAGGCAGCAATATGATTTTGGGAAAAAGGATTCTTTGGTAACTGATTCAGTGACCTATAAATTATTTTATGCCCGTTTGCGTTTACAACATACACTTATCATTAAAAGTAGTAGTTACAATTATTATGACAACAATGCTATTGATTCGCAATATCAACAATATTTTAATTTTAATACCATACGCGATACAATCAGTTTTAAAGATGCATGGAGTAATATAACGAACGAGTTTGCAGCCATCACATTTCCCGATAAAAATAACCAAAGCCAGTTTTTTAAAGCAGGCTTAGGCGTTCAACTATTGAAAGGAACATTTACCGATACATTCAATACACGAACACAAAATTATCATAATATTTATTTATTGGGTGAATATAGAAATAGAACCCGTAATCAAAAATGGGATGTGGAAGCATCGGGTAAATTGTATTTAAATGGATACAATAGTGGCGATTATCATGTATTTGTTAGCTTACAACGGGAATTAAGTAAAAGACTGGGTACATTGGCATTGGGTTTTCAAAACACCAATAGAAAGCCTTCTTTTATTTTTGATCCTGCTACTTCTTTCCCGGTTAGTAATAAGCAAAATTTTACAAAAGAAAACATTACAAAATTATCTGCTATATATGATAATCCCAAAGCAGCATTTACATTAAGCGGTGCTTATTATTTAATGAATAATTATACTTATTTCGATAGCTTTTTTGTAGCGGCCCAAAGCAAAACTTTATTTAATTTTATTCATGTTAGTGCAGAGAAGAAATTTAAATTATCTAAGTACTGGAATTGGTATGCTGAATTGCATGTGCAACAGGTAACAGGTAATGCTCCTATTCATGTACCTTTTTTGCTAACCAGAAACAGATTGGCTTTTGAAGGGAATTTTTATACCAATTTATTTCTCTCTACCGGAATTGAAGTGCGCTACTATTCAAATTTTAAAGCCGATAATTATTCACCTTTTATTGGTCAATTCTTTTATCAGTCTGCTTACACTACAGCAAACCGGCCCGATGTAAACTTATTTTTCAATTTTAGAATTAAAGGTTTTAAAGGGTTTATCCAGTTAGAAAATATCAATACCATCAATCCTGCAAAAGGATTTACCTTCAATAAATACAATTTCATTACACCATTCTATCCCGAAAGGCCTTTGTGGTTTCGATTTGGTATATGGTGGAATTTCGTTAATTAATATAGTTGACGCTGCGTGTTTACTGCTGTTATCAGTGGCATGTGATTATTCTGTTCATAAAATTTGCTTGCCTGTTTTATTTTTTATTAGTAACTTTTATCTTGTAAAAAAATAGTGTGGCAGTAAAACAATACAGTA
>JAKAKY010000001.1 GCA_021824365.1 Bacteroidota bacterium
GCTTTCAAAAGAAAATGTTGAAACTGGGTAAAAAACCGGATGGTACAAAATATGAAGCTGCTGAATTGGAAACCATTTCGTTAGATACTGTAAAAACCATGATTGAAGCACAAGTACCTAATGCATTTGCTAAAAAAACCAAGGCTGCAGCAAAAAAACCGGTAACTACCAAAACAAAAGCAAAAAAATAAAGCTATTAAAAAACCCGGAGCATCAACAAACTTCAGTTCTTTAATTTTTTGGAAAATATATTATTAATAATGCCTGCCCATTTTTCTTAAAAACCGAACATGTGCAACAACGGCACCACGTAAGGTTGGGTATTCAATATATTGCAGGTGATACTCTTTACAAACGGCTCTTACAATTTTACTGATGGCAGGATAATGTACATGCGAAATTTTAGGAAATAAATGATGCTCTATTTGAAAATTTAAACCACCCACCAACCAACTCACTAATTTATTTTGCGTAGCAAAATTGGCAGTTGTTTTAATTTGGTGTAAGGCAAATTCGTCGGGCAACTTACTGTTCACCGAATCTACTTTCGGAAACGCAGTGCCTTCAACAGTATGTGCTAATTGAAAAACAATACTTAATACAAATCCGGTAACTGAGGCCATGGTTAAAAAACCGGTTAGCCAGTCTATCCAACCCACAAAATATATTGGGATAATCACAAAGGCCATGAAATGAAAGACTTTGATAAACCAAAAACCCAGATGATCACGTATTTCCATTTTTTTCAAAGCAATATTGCCAATTTTACTGGAAAAGTATTTTTTATAATCTGCAAAGAAAATCCAGAAAACATACAATAGCATATACAAAACAATAAAGTAAACGTGCTGAAAACGGTGTAACCGGTATTTTTTTTGAGTAGGCGCCATACGCATTAAAAAGCCAACTTCAATATCATCATCTACACCATCAATATTGGTAAAACTATGATGAATCATATTATGCTTTACATTCCACATAAAGTGATTAGCACCAACTAAATTTACTGATCGTGCAGCTAAATGGTTGAGCCATTTACTTCGGCTAAAACTACCGTGGCTACCATCGTGCATAATATTAAAACCAATGGCTGCAACTACACCACCCATTAAAATTACCTCAGGAATGGCAAAATACCAGTTTGGCGTAAAAAAAATAAGATGTATGTATAGCAAGCCAAATAATAACATCAATATAACTGCTTTGGTAAATAAAGCAGCGTTTCCGGTAGCTGAAATACCGTTTGTTTCAAAATAAGCATTTACTCTTCGCCTAAGCTCAGCATGCAAAGAATCTTTAACAGCAGGGAATTTGGGAATCATTCTATTCATTTATAAGGTAAAAAAACAAACCGCAAGGTAAAGTAATTCTATTATCTAATAAGTTAAAAACGCAACGAACGACACAAAATCAGAAACATTGCATTGGTGTATAAAAAATATTTCCACAACTGTAGAATAACTTCTGCGCTAAAAAACAAAAAAAGAGCTTAGTTTGGTATTGAAATTTAAAACAAACTGCCATTCAAACAAATACTACGATAGCCTATATGCAACAAACGAAAGAAATAAATGCTTTGTTTTCGCTGATAGACGATCCTGACGAAGAAGTATACCAAACTATTGCTGAAAGAATTGTTTCTTTTGGAAAAGGGATTATTCCCAATTTAGAAAATTTGTGGGAAAATACTCCCAGTCCCGAAGTACAGGAAAAAATTGAGATGCTCATTCATCAACTGCATTATAAAGATTTAACCAACGATTTTATTGAATGGAATAAAAATCCCTACCACGATTTGTTGCTGGGGGCATTACTGGTAGCCAAATTTCAATACCCCGATTTGTATACCACACCGGTATTACAAGACATAGAAAAAATAAGAAGAAATGTATGGTTGGAATTGAATAGCTATTTAACACCCTTAGAACAAGCCAATGTGTTATCGAGCATTATTTATAACTATTACAATTTAAAAGGAATAGAAATTAGTTATAATCATCCCGATGATTTTTTTCTGCACAAAGTAATTGAAAGCAAAAAAGGCAATACCATCACCAACAGTATCATTTATCAGGTTTTATGCAATTTGTTAGAAATTAATGCCAGAATAATTAATATACCCAGACAAATGGTTATCGCATTTTTTCACTCAGATTATGATGTTAATACCTACAAAGGACACCCACAGGAAAAAATTCATTTTTATGTGGATAGTATTAGCGGGCAGGCCTATTCACATGCCGATATTGAAACCTACTTCAAAAAAATATCAGTACCACCGGTTGCTTCCTATTTTAAACCGATGCCCAATCAACGCATCATTCAAATTTTATTACAGGAAGTGGCCAAATGTTTTACACTACCATCAAACCAATACAAGCAAGATGAATTATTGGCTTTAGCGGCGTTATTAGATTAGTTCATTTTCAATCGCTAAAATTTTATCAATTCATTTTACATTCAAGGGGGAACATCTAACGTTCAGTTTGGATTTCCATCTGATTCATTCATGAATAGTTTTATGAAAAGAGGGAAGGTTATGATGGTAAATAAGTTTTTCATACCGTAATTTTATACAAAAGCCTATCATAAAAGGGTTAACCAAAAACATGAATGAGAACTACTATACATATTACGCAAGTCCGATTGGTTTAATAAAAATTGGAGGCACAGAAAACTATATTACCGAATTAAGTTTTGTTGATAATAGCCAACAAATGGCATATGGTATTCCGGGCGTTAGTGATTTATTACATCAATGCACAGAAGAATTAATTGAATTTTTTCAGGGAAGAAGAAAAACTTTTGACTTACCAGTTTACCAGGAGGGCACACCTTTTCAGGAAAAAGTTTGGAATGAATTGTTAGCCATACCTTTTGGTAAAACCATTAGTTATATGGATTTAGCCAAAAGAATGGGAGATCCCAAATGCATTCGTGCAGCAGCAACCACCAACGGAAAAAATAAAATTGCCATTATTGTGCCCTGCCACAGAGTAATTGGCAGCGATAAAAATTTAACCGGCTATTCCGGAGGATTGTGGCGAAAGAAATGGTTATTGCAGCACGAGTTTAAAATTACACATGGCATTCAAACCCTTTTTTAACAGCACTAAAAACGAACGGCTTTGGGGCATTTTAATTTTTTGGTATTATCATTCCCGCCATAAATACCTGTTTTAACCAACGAAATTTCGTAAGCACCTTGTGAACCATTGTAACCACTTAAAGAAGATGTTGTAACATCATAATTAAATGTAATTTTTAAATTACTTACCTGATAGCCAATCATAGGTATAGCCGCATCGCCTAAACGATAGTACATACCCAGTATTAACTGGCTATTGCCATCACCGCTTAAATTTCTGTTGGCATTCATGCCAATTACCGTTTCAGTTACATTACCCATTTTACTAAAATACATATTGGGATTTAATATCCACAAGTTTTGAATCTTAATATTTCCATTAATAAAAAAATTATATCGGGGATCAACAGTATTATTACTAATAGAAGGCGCAAAAAAGCTTTCTTTAGGCCTATTAAAATGCTGAATACTTACACCCAGATTCAAATAAATATTATCCGTTGCAAAATAGGCATAATTAATGCCTGCATTCAGATCCATGTAATAAACCGAAGTATAATAAAATGGCTCGTTAGAAGGTATGGAAATATCGAAAAATTTCCCGTTCCACTGATTATTGAAAGTGAGTTTACCGGCATCTACCCGTTTGTTCACCCCACCAATGCCAAAGCCAACACTTAACAACCCATCATACCCCAAAACCTGATGATAGGCTAGGGAAGCATACCCTTTGGTAGAAGTTAATGAACCATCCCCGGCAGCATCAGTTAACAACACACCACCCACACCTACCCAACCGTTTTCAAATCGGTTATTGAATAACTGTGCATCACCCCACATGCTCATGGTTTTATATGGGCTACCAATATTAGCCCATTGGTTACGGTAATTCATGCCCAACCGATAATCTGACTCCGGATTAAAACCGGTATTAGCCGGATTAACCAGTAATGGCGCATTAAAGTATTGCGAAAAGTGTAAATCTTGTGCATACAAATGTTTCGTTGACAAAAAAGACAAGCTTATCAACACCATTAAAAATTTGTATGTGTTTTTTACACAATTCATGGGTTTATTTTAATAAGGTAATATCGCCCGTTTTAGTATATTTTTTTCCGTCTGAGGTTTCAATTAACAAAACATAATGGTACACATCCTGCGGTTGAATTACACCGTTGTAGGTTCCATTCCATCCACCCGATTTGGTAAAGCCCTGATATACCAACTTGCCCCATCGGTTATATATATTCCATTTCAATCTGGTAATACCATAACCTTGTACATAAATAATATCATTAATACCATCGCCATTTGGTGAAAATGCTTTGGGCACATCAAACAAAGGCGATATTAAAGCCTGTACCGGCAGGCATTTTTCATCCACACAACCCGATTCATTCATTGTTTGCAAACAGGCCGTATAATTTTTGGAAGAATCATAAATATGACTAACGGGTGTGGCTATGCTAAAGGTAATGGTTGAATTACCATCGCCAAACAACCATTTGTAGCTCACAGCAGGCTGCGATAAATTGGTAAACTGTATGGGTGTATTGGTAAGTGGCGGCTGTGGAGCAACACTAAAATCGGCAATAGATTTAATTTTCATTTGCACCAGCCGGGTTGTGGTATCTGTTTTATTGCAAGTATTGGGATCATTGGCAATTAAAGTAATGGTATAACTACCGGTATCATTGTACTGATGGGTTGGACTGGTAGCTGTTGAAGTGGTACCATCGCCAAAATTCCATTTAAAATCGGTACCCCCGGTTGATGTATTATTAAAAATAGCCGTATAGGGCACACAACCAACGGGGGGTGTTTGGAAGGAAGCCTTAACATTAGCAGCAATTCTAATTTGCAAAACGGTGCTATCATTCTGATTACAATAACCTGTATCCTGCAATACCAAACTAACATTATAAATTCCTTCTGCGGGGAAGGTATGCATTTGTGGTTGCGTTCCGGTGACTACCGATGTGCCATCACCAAATTTCAATATAAAAGATTGCCCGTTAAAGGGTTTATTGGGTGGAGAAGTGGAAGTGTTATTAAATTGGAATGTCAAAGATTCACAACCGCCAATTTTAGCAGCATCTAAACCCAATGTAGCGGCATCATTTCGTACACGAATGGTTACATAAGAAGTATCGCTCACATTACAACTATTGGGATCGGTTGAAACCAACATTACTTTATAAAAACCAATATTTTGGTATACATACGATGTTTTCGGATTGGTAGTGGTTACCTGTGCAGAACCATCATTGAAATCCCATAAATAAGTTTTTCCTTGTGCAACTGTATCGGTAAAATCAACCGTTAAAGGTACACAACCCGAAGTATCGCGGGGTATGCCATTGGCAGCAGCTTGTAACCCTGAAGATATTCCTGCCAGATTAAAAGCAATTTTCAATGCCATCATATTGCAATCCGGTCCATTATTGGTGGTAGAAAACACATAAGGTGGGCTACCGGTTAACACAGGATTGGCGGGTGGTGAACCTTCCTTACAAGAACAAATGGTTTGATAAATAATACCGTTTTTATCGAACCTGCTCGTTCCACCATCCACATGGTCGCCTAAAGCACCATTCTGCCCAAAATAACTGCCAAATAATTGGCTTTGTGCATTTTTTTCTAAAACAAAAAAATAAAAATCGGCACCATCGGTAGTATTTTGGAGATAATTGGGAGTAGACATGTTTCTGACACCGCTATTCAGATAACCATCCAATGCATCAATTCCACCACCCCAACCTGATACGTATACGTTTTCACAACGATCAACAAGAAATGCGGTTGGTGATATATTGGGTTGCTGACTACCTGGTGCACCAAAAGTGGCGGAATAAATAAAATCAGATAAATCAGGTTTTAATTTGCAGATAAATTGTTTGCCATCTGTTTGCCCTTGTGTTTGATTGAATGGAGAATTAACTACCTGCCATTTACCGTTGGTAGTACCCATAATGTAGGGAAAACCTAAGCGGTCGAATTGCACCCCAAATAACATATCGGCACCATTGGTACCGAAATAACTGCTATTAATTAATTGAGAGCCATCATTACTGATCACTGCCACAAACCCATCGCAAATGCCACCCTGATAAACAGGAAACTTTACATTAGCCCCAATACCCGGAAAATTAGTACTGGCAGTTCCACCTGCAACATAAATATTGTTGTTAGTGGGATTAATGGATAACACAAAGCCTGCATCGTTGTCATTACCGCCTAAGTAAGAACTAAATAGCACTGAGCTCAAATCAGGCGTTGCTTTAATAACCACTGCATCCTGAAAAAAATTACTGCCATTGGCACCACCATTATTTTTTTGGAAAGCATTAGCAGAAACTGGAAAGTTAGTAGACTGTGTACAACCTGCTAAATATATATTTCCGGAACCATCAATAATTACTTCACTTCTTGCATCATCGCCATAGTTTAAACGGGTAGATTGATATCCGGATGCCCCTGTATATTTTCCACGGATATTGACACCATCATCAGCACTACCCCCAATTACTAATGAACCAACAATGCCGGTACCATTAGCATTTAGTTTAGTAATAAAAATATCAAATCCGCCACCCGGCCCTACTTTATTTGTAGTGGGAAAATTGGCGGAACTGGTTCTGCCGGCAATAATTAAGTTGCCTGCATTATCTGTAATTAAACTATGCGGTTGTTCATTTCCATTCCCACCTAAATAGGTGGCATAAACCCGGTTGCGTCCGGTTGCATCTAATTTCATAATAGCCACATCATAGGGAGAAAGACTACCTTCTTTTACACCGCCCTGAAAAGTGGTTTGAAATGCTCCATTGCTTACAGGAAAAGTTTTGTTATCTCCTGAAAATACAATACCCCCTGCATAAAAATTTCCGGAATTATCGTAGGTGGCAGTATAGCCCCAGTTTTCAGCAGTACTTCCGGAAAAACTGGAAAAAACAAATTGCGGGTCAATCACTAAAGTTGCAGCAGGGTCTGTTTTTTCAACATTAAATTTTACAATACTTCCCTTTATGCTGTATGTACAGGGAACGATTTGCTTTCCGGATAAATTCACCGCATAGCTGTAAGGCTTGGCTTCTTTTAAATTTTGTACGGAGGTTTGAATAATGAGTTCTCCATTTTTTTGCTTCAACCCTTCCACACCATCGTAATATAGCGCAATATTATTAACGTTACCGCCAGGATTTACAATGATGTCATACTTTAAAGCACCATTTGTAGTATAATAACGAACATCAATGTTGGGGTAAATATTCTTACAGGTAATGGCTTGGTACACTTTACAATTTTGCCCCCATTTAGAAGGATCCTTCCCAATCAGATAATTATTGGCAGTTGCCAGCGGTTTATCAGGAATGATTTCAGGATTAGGATTGGCATTTAAAAATTTTACCTGATACACATGCCCACGAAGTATTATCTTGGTATTGGCTGCATCATTTTCAGGTGGAGCAATAGCTGTGGTAGTTTGCCCATTGGCATTAATTTGTTGAATATATTTTATGGAAGGTTTTGAAAATTGTTGATGTGGTGATAAGGTTGCATAATCATTCGGACTATATAGCAACATTCTGAAGCCACCATCTTTTTGAATAGAAAAAGCACCAATGGTAAGATTACCCCGGTAAGCAATATCATTATTCCATTGCCCCTTGTTTTCGATAAATTGCAAGTTAGCCTGCGACTTAGTGGGTTGCAGTAAACTTATTATACAGAAAGTAAAAAGCAAGTACCTTAATCCATTCATATATAATAAAGTTTTACTGCCTGAATATTATTCTAATTAAAAGCAATAGTAAGTTACAAAATCCCTGCCATACATAATGTTAAATAACAGCCCATATTTCTAATAGTTTAATTAAGATATTTTGCTCCATCCTGTTTTACCTTTAGCAGATTGAAGAAATAAGCGTAAACTATTATTTTCCGGTAATTGTAATTCAATATCATTTACTACTAATTGTTCTGCCTCTAATCTGGCTACTTCTAACATTTGTTTGTCGTTTACAATACTGGCTAATTTAAAATTTACTGCACCACTTTGGCGGGTTCCTTCTATTTCGCCGGGGCCACGCAATTCTAAATCTTTTTCAGCAATCACAAATCCATTATTGGTAGCGCACATTACCCTGATACGTTCTTTGGCCTCAGCGCTTATTTTACTACCTGTTAAAAGGATGCAAAAACTTTGCTCACTTCCCCTACCCACTCTGCCACGCAACTGATGTAGTTGTGATAAACCAAATTTTTCTGAACTTTCAATAACCATTACAGATGCATTTGGCACATTTACCCCTACTTCAATAACGGTAGTACTTACCATTATTTGCGTTTCGCCTTTTACAAAACGTTGCATGTTCCATTCTTTCTGATCGGCAGGTTGTTTACCATGCAACATACTAATGCTAAATTTGGGTTCAGGGAAAAAGCTTTTCAGCTGCTCATATCCCTGCATCAAATCTTCATAGCTTAGTTTCTCACTTTCTTCAATTAATGGATAAATAAAATAAGCCTGCCTGCCCTTTTCTATTTCAGTTTTTACAAAATCCATTACACTGGCTCTGGCCATTTCATTTCTATGTACCGTTTTAACAGGTTGCCTGCCGGGTGGCAATTCATCCATTACACTATAATCCAAATCGCCATAAGCCGTCATAGCTAATGTACGTGGTATGGGTGTTGCCGTCATCACCAATACATGTGGAGGAATGATGGCTTTATTCCAAAGTTTGGCACGTTGTTCAACTCCAAAGCGGTGTTGTTCATCGATAATGACTAAACCTAAATTTTTAAATTGAACAACATCTTCTATAATAGCATGTGTTCCAACTATAAAATGGATAGAATCTTCCATTAATCCTTTTAAAATGCGTTTACGTTCAGCCGTTTTGGTACTTCCGGTTAAAAGTGCTAATTCAACCGGCATATTTTTTAATAAATTACTTAAGCCTTCAAAATGCTGTTGTGCTAATATTTCAGTAGGTGCCATCATACAACTTTGAAAGCCATTATCAGCAGCCAGCAACATGGTTAATAAAGCCACAATTGTTTTTCCGCTACCTACATCTCCCTGCAATAAACGGTTCATTTGATGGCCTTTCGCCGTATCAGTTCTAATTTCTTTCAATACCCGTTTTTGGGCATTGGTAAGCTGAAAAGGCAAACATTGGTTGTAAAAAGTATTAAAATGATCACCCACTTTTTCAAACACAACACCCCTACTGGCTCTTTGCCTGCGCAGTTTTATTAAATGCAGGCGCACTTGTGCAATAAATAACTCTTCAAATTTTAACCTACGCAATGCAGCTTCAAAAATGGTTAAATTACAAGGGAAATGAATTGACCGATATGCTTCAAAACGGGACATCAATTTTAACCGTCCTACAATTTCAGTTGGAATATTCTCTTGAATACAACCTTCAGGAAGTATTGTAAATAATTGCCGCGTTAAATGCGCTATTTGTCGGCCGCTTAACCTCCGGGCTTTTAATTTTTCTGTAGTAGGATAAACCGGTTCTAAATAATTTTTTGCAGTAAAGTTTTGCGATTGAACCAATTCAATTTCCGGATGCACCAATTGTGGCTTACCATTAAAAAAAGTTAGTTTTCCAAATACTAAACAGGTAGCACCGATATGTATATTTTTTTGAATCCAGGAAATTCCCTGAAACCAGGTTAACTCAAGCATACCGCCAGATTGGTCGGTTAACTGTCCCACCATGCGTTTGGCACGTTTTTCACCCAAAATATCCAATGCAATTATTTTACCCATTACCTGAATATACTCTGTATTGAATGTAATAGATGCTAAAGGCGTAATAACAGTTTTATCGATATGCCGGTAAGGAAAATGGTTTAATAAATCTTCATACACAAAAATGCTCAATTCTTTTTTGAGCAAATCGGCCCGGAGTGGCCCTACGCCCTTTAAATACTCAATAGGTGTTTGTAATATGTTTGTTGTTTGCACGTTAATTACCATAATTTATTCAACACAAATAACAAAAGTAAATACTAAGGTGGTGCATTTGGCAGTAATAGCATGTTTTACAACTAAAATACTTTATTTTTAAACCTAAATGCACAAATTAACAATTTATGGATAGAAGAATTTTTATTAAGAATGGGTCATTAGCCGGTTTGGCCATTACAGCAATTGCCAATGAAGCCGCAGCAAAAATGAATACAGTTAATGCAGATTTTCCATACATGGAAACCACCATTGATACAGTACAACAGGCTATGCGAGAAGGCAAATTAACGGCCACCCAATTAACAAATATGTATTTACAAAGAATTAAAGCAGTTGATCAATACGGTCCGGCCATTAATTCGGTGATTGAAATTAATCCGGATGCACTTACCATTGCAGCAGAATTAGATAAAGAAAGAAAAGCAGGTAAAATAAGAGGGCCTTTACATGGTATACCGGTGTTAATTAAAGACAATATTAATACCGGAGATAAAATGATGACCACTGCGGGTTCATTAGCGCTGGTAGGGAATATTGCCGATAAAGATGCCTTTGTAATTGCACAATTACGAAAAGCCGGCGCCGTTATATTAGGAAAAACCAATTTAAGTGAATGGGCCAATTGGCGTTCTACCCGTTCAACCAGTGGCTGGAGCAGTCGCGGCGGACAAACCAAAAACCCTAATATGTTAGACAGAGGGCCTTGTGGTTCCAGTGCAGGCTCTGGCGCTGCCGTTTCTGCCAATTTATGCGTAGTAGCAGTGGGAACTGAAACAGATGGTTCAGTAATTGCACCTTCATCATTTAATGGGATAGTTGGTATTAAACCAACTGTTGGTTTGGTAAGCCGCCATGGCATTATACCTATTTCTGCTACACAAGATACTGCCGGCCCGATGGCCAGAACGGTAAAAGATGCTGCTATTCTGTTGGGAGTCATGACAGGTATTGATGAATTAGATGCTGTTACGCTGAACAGCAAAAGCAAATTCCTGTCAGATTACACCCAATTTTTAGATGTGAATGCACTAAAAGGAAAGCGTATCGGTATAGAAAAATCTTTTTTAAAGGGGCATGAAGGTGTAGTATCATTATTTAAAGCAGCTATTAAAACCTTACAGCAACAAGGCGCCACCGTTATAGAAGTGGATTTACTGAAATTAACCAACCCGTTAGGTGAGGCTGAAAATATAGTTTTACAATACGAGTTTAACGACGGTATTAACCGTTATTTGGCAACTGCAAAAGGTAAAGTACATTCATTAAAAGAATTAATTGCGTTTAATAATGCAAACGCTACAACCGTTATGCCCTACTTTAAACAGGAATTATTAGAGAAAAGCGAAGCCAGAGGTACCTTACAGGATACTTCTTATAAGGAAGCACTTGCAAAATCGACCTCAGCCAGAGCTATTATTGATAACCTGATGAAAACAGAAAACTTAGATGCCATTGCCGGAACCAGCATTGGCCCTGCCTGCTGTATTGATTTAATTAATGGTGATTATGATACCGGATTTTATTTTTGTCCGCCTGCAGCAATGGCAGGTTATCCGCATATTTCTGTGCCCATGGGTACCTACCAGCATTTACCTGTTGGCTTTTCATTCATTGGCGGAGCTTATGAAGAGCCCAAATTACTGGGTATAGCCTATGCGTTTGAGCAAGCAACCCAAAAAAGAGTGGTGCCAAAGTTCATTCCAAACTTTATTCCTGCACACCAGCGTTAATTATTTACCTACTACTTTACTTTCAACAAAGGCCTCGAACAATAACGAGGCTTTTTTCATGTTTAACAAATGGCGGCACTATATTTTAAAACAATATATAACTATATGCTATTTTTTACTACCTTAACCTCCAAATCCCCACTCACTCATATTTATATTACACCTTATGTT
This sequence comes from Bacteroidota bacterium, assembly GCA_021824365.1. Lineage (GTDB taxonomy): Bacteria > Bacteroidota > Bacteroidia > Chitinophagales > Chitinophagaceae > Hydrotalea. The sequence continues at coordinate 11,981 of JAKAKY010000001.1, forward strand.
TCAAATGCTGTTACATTATCTTCCCACCGATTTACAAATGTTTATACTCGTAGTTGTATTTGCATTATTAATTGGGTTAGAACAAAGGCGATACCACATTAATGAACCATTTGAAAATTTATTTGGCACTGATAGAACTTTTACACTTTTAGGAATTTTAGGCTATATCTTATATGTAATTGATAAACAACAACTCTTCATTTTTATTATTGGCGCTTGCTTTATTACACTTTTGCTCGGCATTTATTATTTCCAAAAAATTAGCACAGAAAAAAAATTTGGATTAACCACCATACTCATTGCACTCATTACCTACACATTGGCACCACTTGTTTACACACAGCCATTATGGTTAACATTTTGCATTGTAATTTTAATTTTGGTAATAACAGAAGCTAAAAAAAGTTTATTCGCCATTTCAAAGTTATTTGATGAGGATGAATTTATTGTATTAGCTAAATTTCTGGTATTAACAGGTGTAATACTCCCATTATTACCAACACAACCCATTTCATTAGCTATTGCAGTTTCACCCTATCAAATCTGGCTGGCAGTGGTGGTTATATCCAGTATTTCATATGCCAGTTATCTGGTCAAAAAATTTGTATTCCCAAATGCCGGAATAATTATTACAGCTATATTAGGCGGCTTGTATAGTAGTACTGCTACCACCGTAATATTGGCCAGAAAAAGCAAAGAGGATCCTAATGACAACCAGATTTTGCCGGGCATGCTATTAGCTACACTAATGATGTATATTCGGCTGTTTGTAATTGCCTATATTTTTAACAGCCAAATTGCTTTTGTACTATTGCCTTACTTTGTAGTTTTTATATTAATAACTGCCGGTATTATTGCAGGTTTGTTTTGGTTACATCGGGAAGAAAAAATACTGCCAATGGCAACGCCACTTCATACCAGAGGAAATCCTTTAGAGTTTAAAACAGCTTTAATTTTTGCAGCATTATTCATTTTGTTTTCGCTATTAACCGGTTATGTATTCCGTGTATTTGGTAATGGCGGTTTAAATATTTTGGCGTTGGTGGTAGGTGTAACTGATATAGACCCCTTTATTTTAAATTTGTTTCAGGGTAAAATGCTAATAAGCGAGGGTGTAATTGTATTATCCGTTTTAAATGCCATAGTTAGCAATAATGTGCTAAAAATGATATATGCCCTTTCATTAGAAGCGCCGCAAATTAGAAAAAAAACTGCTATTAGTTTTGGTATTTTAATATTAGCAGGTATTTTAATATCATTTTGGTTGTTTTTAACCAAAGGCACCTGATGCCTGAAAAATTTATTACAATAGAAAAAAAACGATGCTATACATGAACAAACAGGTTACTTAAATTATCTTCGCCGCTATGAAAAAAGAAACAGTGTTAAGCGGTATTCGCCCAACGGGATATTTACATTTGGGTAACTATTTTGGTGCCATGCGTAATTATGTAAAAATGCAGAATGCCTTTAATTGTTATTTTTTTGTTGCTAACTGGCATAGCCTTACTACCCACCCCGATACAAAAGCTTTGCAGGAAAGTGTTTTCAGAGTAATTGCCGAAAATGTGGCTTGCGGATTAGACCCCAATAAGGTTGCACTCTACGTGCAAAGCGATGTACCCGAAATTGCTGAACTTTACTTATACCTGAATATGTTGGCCTATAAAGGCGAATTGGAAAAAACCACCACATTTAAAGATAAAGTAAGACAACAACCCGATAATGTAAATGCCGGTTTATTAACTTACCCTGTTTTAATGGCTGCTGATATCTTAATTCACCGGGCAGTTAAAGTTCCGGTAGGTAAAGATCAGGAACAACATTTGGAAATGGCTCGCAATTTTGCCGAACGTTTTAATTTTAGATACGGCCCCATTTTCCCGGAACCACAGGCTTTTAATTTTGGGGATAATCTCATTAAGATTATGAGCTTAGATGGTAATGGTAAAATGAGCAAAAGTGAAAACCAAATGGCCACCCTATACTTAGCTGATGATGATGATGCCATCAGAAAAAAAATTATGAAAGCAAAAACAGATAGTGGGCCAACCGTGCCCAATTCATTGAAGCCCGATTATATAGAGAATTTATTTACATTGATGAGAATAGTAAGCAAAAAAGAAGTGTATGATGCCTTTCAGGAAAACTACAATAATTGCACCATACGCTACGGCGATTTTAAAAAGCAACTGGCAGAAGATATGGTAGCCTTTATACAACCAATCAGAGAAAAAGCTGCAGCTATACAAAATGATAAAGTGCTGCTGCACCAAATCATGAAACAAGGTGCTGAAAAGGCCCGGGAAAGTGCCCATGCCACACTTCAGGAAGTGAGAAAAGCAATAAGAATGATTTATTAAAAAACAAGCACTACTTCCTAATTATTTATTACATTCACCGATAAACAGTAATTTCTTTTTCATTAAAATATTTTACTATAAATGGCTAAAATAAAAAAACCAAAACATATTGCAGTAGCCGGCAATATTGGTGCGGGGAAAACAACACTTACCAAAATGCTGAGTAAGCACTATAAATGGATTCCGCAATTTGAAGATGCAGACCATAACCCCTATTTGATGGATTTTTATGAAGATATGCCGCGCTGGAGTTTTAACCTGCAAATTTATTTTTTAAACAAACGCCTGAATCAGTTATTAGATATTCAAAGAGGAACAGAAACAGTGATTCAGGACAGAACAATATATGAGGATGCCACCATTTTTGCACCCAATTTGCACGATATGGGTTTGATGCTCAAAAGAGATTTTGAGAATTATTATACTTTTTTTCAAACACTGAAAAGTATGATTCAACCACCCGATTTGCTCGTTTATTTAAAAGCATCGGTACCTACATTAGTAGCTCAAATTCAAAAAAGAGGCCGTGAATATGAAGACAATATTCGCTTAGATTATTTAAAAAAACTAAACGATTATTACTCACTATTTGCCGATAATTACAAAGAGGGCCCTATTTTAATTATTGACTGTGATAGAAATAAGTTTGCCAATAATGAAGAACATTTTGGAGAAATTATCAGCAAAATAGATGCTACTTTGTTTGGTTTATTTTAACAGCTTTTAAAAAATGAATGCATAAAAAAAATCCCGCATAAACAGCGGGATTTTTTCATTCGTCAGAGCAATCGAAGAGACCAAAATTTACAATCGGGCAGTAGTTTTAGGTGCGGCCATAATAATATCATTAGAAACACCCGATTGATATTTTTCAAAATTTTGATTGAATAATATTGCCAGTTGATGCGCTGCTTTATCATATGCATTTCTGTCAGTCCAGGTATATCTGGGATGCAATAATTGAACAGGTACTCCGGGACAGGTTTTGGGAATTTGAACGCCAAAAACCGTGTGTTTTTCAAATTCTACTTCCTGCAATTTTCCCGACAAAGCAGCGCAAATCATGGCACGGGTATATTGCAAATTCATTCGTTTACCAATACCATATGCACCGCCGGTCCAACCTGTATTAACCATCCAAACCTGAACCTGATGCTTTTTAATCTTCTTGCCCAATAAAGCAGCATACTTACCCGGATGCAAGGGCATAAAAGGTGCACCAAAACAAGTACTAAATGTGGCTTTGGGTTCAGTTACCCCGGCTTCAGTACCGGCAACTTTTGCAGTATAGCCACTAATAAACTGATACATGGCCTGCTCGGTACTTAATTTACTTATGGGTGGTAAAACCCCATAAGCATCACAGGTTAAAAAGAAAATGTTTTTGGGAATACCTGCAATAGAGGGTATTAAAGCATTGCTGATGTATTCTAAAGGATAACTGACTCTTGTATTTTCAGTAATGGATTTATCTGAAAAATTGATTTGATTGGTATTGGGATAAAATACTACATTTTCAACCAATGCGCCAGGCCGTATGGCATGATAAATTTCCGGCTCTTTGGCTTCGTCTAAATCAATGCATTTGGCATAACAACCTCCTTCAAAATTAAATATACCATACTCATCCCAACCGTGTTCATCATCCCCAATTAATTTTCTGGTTGCATCCGCACTCAACGTTGTTTTGCCTGTACCGCTTAACCCAAAAAACAAGGCAACATCATCTTCTTTCCCAACATTAGCACTGCAATGCATACTGAGGGTTTGGTGTTGAATGGGGAATAAAAAATTAAGTACACTAAAAATACCTTTCTTTATTTCACCGGTGTAAGCAGTTCCACCAATGATGATGGTTTTTTCTGTAAAAGAAATAATGGCAAAATTACCCTGCCGGGTTCCATCTGTTGTTGGATTAGTCAAAAAATCCGGCGCTTGAATAATATGCCATTCGGGCACAAAATTCTGCAATTCTGCTTCAGATGGCCGAATAAACATGTTATAAGTAAATAAATTACTCCAGGGATTTTCATTGATTACCCTAATTTTTATCCGATAATCAGGGTGTGCGCAGGCAAAAGCATCCCGTACCCATAATCTGTTTTTTTGGTTACAATAAGCTATCAATTTTTGCTTTAATGCTGCAAACTTTACGCCATCAAATGGAATATTAAAAATGTTCCAGTCAACAGTATGTTCAGTTAAACTATCTTTCACTATAAATTTATCTAAAGGGCTTCTTCCGGTGAATTTTCCGGTATGCACACATAAGGCACCGGTATTGTTTAAAACACCTTCCGATCTTAAAAGGGTTTGTTCTATTAAAGTTTCTGGTGAAAGTTGATAATGAATTTCCAAATTGGTTGAAAAGCCCAATTTATTCAACTGTTCATGTAGCAGAGACTGATTCAGGGTGGCAATCATACAAACTATCATTTGTTAGTAGTACAAATATATAGTCAAGCTTTTCAGTTAAACAAACAACGTGTAAGCAATACACTTTTAAAAAGTTTTACCTTTTTACCGTAAACACAACAAATTATTCAACAAAATAGAGAAGATACTTTATTGAATAGGTTTAATACTGTATTTTTTTTCTCATAGTCAAAAAATATAGATTAATTTATTTTTTGCATTTCTGCATACTTTTTTATCCGGCTGAAAATGATTATAAGTAATTATTTAGAGAAATTATCTGCATTTGAAATTATCTTTACCAACAAAAAAACCAAGTGTAAATATGTTAGCAAAGGAAATTGTTGATGCCCTCACCCAAATAGCAGGCAAAGAAAATATTATAGTGCTTGAAGAAGATTTATTGAAATATGGCCACGACGAAACAGAAACCATTCAACACACTCCTGAAATTGTATTAAAACCCAATAATACTGACCAAGTAGCCGCCATTATGGCTTTTTGTAATCAAAATGGCCTCCCGGTTACACCGAGAGGGGCAGGCACCGGATTAAGCGGCGGTGCAATTCCACATATGGGAGGCGTTGTATTAAGCTTAGAAAAATTCAACAAAATAATCAATATTGATCATCAAAACTTGCAGGTGATAACCGAGCCGGGTGTTATTACAGAGGTATTGCAAAATGCAGTAAAAGAAAAAGGGCTGTTTTATCCGCCCGACCCGAGCAGTAAAGGCAGTTGTTTTATAGGCGGCAATATTGCTGAAAACAGTGGTGGACCAAAAGCAGTAAAATATGGTGTAGTAAAAGATTATGTGTTAAATTTAGAAGTGGTACTTCCCAATGGTTCCGTTATTGAAACCGGAGCCAATGTATTAAAAAATTCAACGGGTTATAATCTTACCCAACTGATGGTAGGTAGCGAAGGCACTTTGGGCATTGTTACAAAAATTACATTAAAACTAATTCCCTTGCCTAAATACGATGTTTTAATGCTGGCAGCCTTTAATAATTTGCAAAAAGCAAGTGAAGCTGTGAGTGCCATTTTTAGAGCAGGCTTTGTACCCAGCGGTTTGGAGTTAGTAGAAATTGATGCTTTGAAAATAGTAAGTAGTATGATGGATAGCCATGCGGTACCTGTGCATGATGGTATGGCAGCCCATTTATTAATTGAGCTAGATGGCAATCATAAAGAAATACTTATGCAGGAAATGGAAGCCATTGCCCTGCTTTTAGAAAATTTTGAAGTAGGTGATGTATTTTTTGCAGAAGATGAAGCACAAAAAAATGAGCTATGGAAACTCAGGCGCCGTGTTGCAGAAGCTGTAAAATCAGCCGGTTACACCATTGAGGAAGATACCGTTGTACCCAGAGCATTTTTACCCGATTTAATTGTAGGTGTAAAACAACTGGCACAACAGTATGGTTTTAAAGCCGTTTGTTATGGCCATGCCGGGGATGGCAATCTGCATATCAGAATAAAAGACCCGCATACCACTACCAGTTTTGATGCACCGCATATACAACAGGCATTGGCTGATTTGTTTATGTTGGTTAAAAAACTGGGTGGTACCATTAGTGGCGAACATGGTATAGGATTAATTCAAAAAAAATATATGCCTTTAGTAATGCAGGAAGCAAATTTACAAATTATGCGCTCTATTAAAAAAACATTAGATCCTAACAATATTTTAAATCCCGGAAAAATTTTTGATATGCAATAAGCACTTAGGTTTGTATCATTAAATTTTAAAACCATTTTACACGTTTCCATAAACACACAAACATGAAAAAAATTTATTTATCATTGGCTTTTTGTACAATGGGTTTGGGCATTAGTTTATCTGCACTAGCTCAACAAAGACAAATACCTCCCACTTATTCTAATTCGCCCTACAGCAACAGCACCAATAGCCCGGCAGCAACCGGTTTTCAAAAACAAAACATGTTTATTGGGGGCGGCCTTTCATTGGGTTTTGGTACCTATAGTTTTAATATTGGCGGTACACCCGAAATTGGTTATTCGTTCAATGAATGGTTAGATGCAGGTGTTTCTATCAACCTCAATTATCAATCTGTTAAAGCAGACCCTTATTTCAATAACGATATCAGGCAAAGAAGTTTTAACTACGGCGGTGGGCCATTTGTTAGAATTTTCCCCATTAAGCAATTGTTTCTACAGGGACAATTTGAACAGAACTGGATTAAATACAATTACCTGAACATGACGAATAATCAGGCTACCAGTTTTAATACCAATGCTTCCAGTTTCTTAGCCGGTGTTGGTTATGCACAACGCATTATTGGGCAAAGCACTTTTTATACTGTGATAATGGTAGATGTATTAAATAGCCCTTATTCGCCTTACAGAAGCTATAATGGCGTTACCAGCACGGCTTTACCTATTATAAGAGCAGGTTTTAATTTTTATCTTCATCCAAAAAAGCAATAACTTCTGTTGGTGTAGCAAAGTGACGCAAACTGCTATCCCAGCTTTCATATAAAAAACCGTGATGCTGCATATTTTGCAAATGCACTATCAGGGCATAATAATATCCTGCCGAGTTGAGCAGGATTATTTTTTTATTGTGAATACGAAGATTATTCCAGGTAAGCATTTCAAACAATTCATCCATTGTGCCGTTACCTCCGGGTAATACAATAGCTGCATCGCACATCTCATATATCATTTTTTTTCGGGTATGCATATCATCTACCACTTTTAATTCAGTTAAACCAAGGTGTTGGCGCTCCTGTTCTACCAAAACTTTAGGAATAATACCTGTAACTTTACCACCATTATCTAATACTGCATTGGCTACTGCACCCATTATACCTACATTGCCACCTCCATATACCAAATCCATATTTTTAGCAGCCATTAATTTACCTAATTGCCTTGCATGTTCAACAAAAATAGAATTATTACCATTTTTACTTCCGCAGAACACTGCTATCTTTTTATATTGCATCTTTATTATTTTATACACAATATTAATAGCCTTTCAGCAATTGTTGTAACAAAGGCAATAAATTAATCGTGATATTGTGTAGAATTATTGATTGAAAGCTAAGCTTATGGCACCCCTACTCTTATTAAGTTTTGTTGTTGCCTATTTTGTAATTTTATTAGCTGTTGCCTGGTATACCGGGAAAAACAGTACCAACGATTCTTTTTTTATTGGCAATCGTAATAGTAATTGGATGTTGGTAGCCTTTGGCATGATTGGCACCTCATTAAGTGGCGTAACTTTTGTAAGTGTACCTGGTACAGTTAGTACCAATGGCTTTTATTATATGCAGATAGTATTAGGCTATTTGCTGGGCTATATTGTGGTAGCTTTTGTATTAATGCCGCTTTATTATAAACTACAACTCACTTCCATTTACAATTATTTGCACAACCGGTTGGGTTTTATTGCATACAAAACCGGTGCATTATTTTTTATTATTTCCAGAACAGTGGGGGCAACTGCCAGATTGTATTTAGTAATTAACATATTGCAAATTTTTATTTTAGATGAAATGGGCGTTCCTTTCTGGCTAACCAGTATTGTTATTTTAGTAATGATTTTATTATATACGTTTGAAGGAGGTGTAAAAACCATTGTATTCACTGATACACTGCAAACCAGTTTTATGCTGGTAGGTTTAGTGGTTTGCGTTATTTATATTATGTATCATTTACAACTTTCTGTTTCGGGTACGATTCATCAACTACAATTAAAAGGTTATACCCATTTTTTTAATACGGATATAAACAGTAAAGGCTTTTTTCTGAAACAAATTATTGGTGGTGTTTTTATTACCATTGCCATGACAGGGTTAGACCAGGAAATGATGCAAAAAAATATTAGTGTAAAAACACTAAAAGGGGCACAAACCAATATGATTAGTTTTAGTGTAATTATTGTGTTGGTGAATTTCTTATTTCTATTACTGGGAGGTTTATTGTATTTATTTGCTGCTCAAAACGGATTGAATTATACCGGTGATGATTTATTTCCTACTATTGCCTTACACTATTTACCTAAAGCGGTAAGTATGATTTTTATTATCGGGCTCATTTCTGCATTATTTCCCAGTGCTGATGGTGCTTTAACTGCCCTTACTTCGTCTTTTTGTATCGACATTTTAGGTATTAGAAGAGGACAACAGACTGAACAACAACAAAAAAAAATCAGACAAAGAGTTCATCTAACATTTTCGGTTATTTTCCTGATTTGCATTTTTGTTTTTAAAATCATCAACAGCAAATCCATCATCAATATTATATTAGATTTAGCCGGTTTTACTTATGGACCATTACTCGGCTTATTTGCTTTTGGTATTTTTAGTAAAAAAACACTGCATGAAACCTATGCTATTACTTTTGTATGCCTCGCAACTCCTGTATTGAGCTATTTTATAGAAAAATGGATACCAAGCCTAACAGGCGGTTTTAATATTGGAATAGAGTTATTGCTGATTAACGGAATATTTACTTATTTAGGCTTATGTTTCATCGCAAAACCGGCCATTCAACAACCAAAATGAGCATATGGAATTATTTAATGAAGCGGCAGAAAAATATGCTGAAAAATTTACTTCTGCTCAAAATGAACAGTTGCAGCAAATTTATACCCAAACCAATCAGTTGCATCCACATGCACACATGATGAGCAGTAGTGTTCAAGGGCAGTTTTTAGCTTTTTTAAGTAATATCATCAGGCCTAAATACGTTTTAGAAATTGGAACATTTACCGGATACAGTGCATTGTGTTTAGCAGAAGGATTGATAAAACAAGGTGAATTGCATACCATAGAGTTAAGAGCAGAAGATGCAGCTACTGCGCAACAAAATTTTAGTCAATCGCATTGGGCAAAACAAATACATTTGCACATCGGAAATGCTTTAGACATTATTCCAACCCTTCCTTTTGAGTGGGATTTGGTTTTTATAGATGCTGATAAAACAGGCTATATTCAATATTATGAACTGGTATTACCCCTTTTGAAAAAAAATGGTGTAATTATTGCAGACAATGTGCTGTTTCACGGTCAGGTATTAGAAGCACCCAACAAAAGAAAAAATGCAAAAGCCATTCATGCCTTTAATGAATGGGTTGCTAAGGATGCAAGAACCCAACAGGTTTTACTCACCGTTAGAGACGGTCTTTTACTGATAAAAAAGCAATAGAAATGAAGTTACTGAGTTGTTTATTTTTGTTTGTAGGGCTGCAAACAGCCGTGGCACAATCTGATAATACACTGGCTTATATTAACCAATATAAATATATAGCCATGCAGGAGATGACCAGAACCGGTGTTCCCGCTTCTATTACTTTGGCGCAAGGCATTTTAGAATCTGCAAGTGGCGAAAGTGACCTTTGCAAAAAATCGAATAACCATTTTGGAATAAAATGTAAAACCGATTGGACCGGTGATAGGGTTTTTCATGATGATGATTTTAAACACGAATGTTTTAGAAGCTATCCAAATGCTGCTGCTTCGTTTCAGGACCACTCGAATTTTTTAAAAACAAGGCCTTACTATCAAAGTTTGTTTACATTAAACCCAACCGATTATGAAGGCTGGGCATACGGTTTAAAAAAAGCAGGCTATGCCACGGAAAAAAATTATGCCCAACGTTTAATTGAACTGATTAATAAGTATAATTTAAATGAATACACCGAAATTGCCTTAGCAAAAGAAAAAAACCAACAATCAGATGTTGCCCTACAAAACACCACTCCTGTTCAAAGTACTGCAACAGCAACTATAAACACAACCTCTGTCCCGGAATCGGAAACCACTGCTGCAAAAGCAGCAATGCAACCAATACCTACTGTTGATAACACCAATAATACATCAATTACGGAGTCTGAAACCTTGTATCCTGAAGGCATATTTACCATCAACCACCTAAAAGTGCTTTATGCTCAAAAAGGAACCGCTTTATTGTCTATTGCCAATCAACACCAAATCAATTTAGCTCGTTTATTAGAATACAATGATTTAGAAGATGAAGATATTCTGCAAACCAGTCAACTCATATTCTTAGAAAAGAAAATGAAGAAGGGTGATAAAGATTTTCATATTGTAAAAAACGCTGAAACCTTATACACCATATGCCAGCAGGAAGGCATAAGAATGGAAAACCTGCTTCAATTTAATAAATTACAAAAAAATATGCAGCCCTTACCGGGCGAAAAAATTTATTTACGTTTTGCTGCCCCTGCATCTCCAAAATATACTACTATTGCTTCTGAAAACACCAATACAACATCTCGCTAAATAATACAATGCACATGGGCAATACAATTCGGGTATTAGATAAACATTTTGTACCATTTATAGATGCAGCCACTATTCATCAAAAAGTATCAGAGCTGGCCTTGCAGTTAGCTAAAAATTATCAGGAAAAAAAACCTCTTTTCCTTTGCATTTTAAATGGGGCTTTTATGTTTGCCTCAGATGTGTTTAAAGCCTTACCCACAGAAGCTGAAATTTGCTTCATTAAATTAGCATCCTATAAAGGCACCAAATCTACCGGCAATGTAATTACTTCTATCGGCTTAGATGTTTCCCTCACCAACCGTCACGTAATTATTTTAGAAGACGTCATTGATACCGGCAAAACCCTGCATAGTTTTTTACCTCAAATTCACAACCAGCATCCGGCATCTTTAGAAATTGCGGTTTTATTACACAAGCCTGAAGCTACAGCATATCCGGTAACGGTAAATTATTGTTGCTTCTCTATTCCCAACAAATTTGTAGTGGGTTATGGGTTAGATTATGACGGATTTGGCAGAAATTTGAGTGCTATTTATCAATTAGCAGAATAATTTTCCCTTTTTTAACCCTGTAATTGGGTAATTTTATTTGAAATGACAAGAATCTTTTATCTTTAAGATTCCTATTCACCAACAACCCATGAAACCTTACCTGCTGGTATGTATATTTGTGTGCTTTGCCTTCCCCTCATTTAGCCAGTATTTTTTACGTGGCGAGATAAAAGATGAAAAAGGGAGACAATTAGAAAGGGCTAAAATACTCTTAGTCTCTAAAGGAAATATGCCCTTTTACAGTGGTAATTTTGGCGCATTTGGCATACTATGCCCCTACCCGCAGGATACAATTACCGTTTTTTATGATGGGTATGAAGTGTATAAAAAAGCAGTAAATACAAAAGTATTTAATGAAATTATACTCAAAATGCTGCCCGAAACGGCCAGCCTATATGCCAATAAACTGAGTTCCAGAACTACCAATTTAGAGGATAATAGTGAATCGTATTTTGCTACTTTAGGCGAGAGCTACAGCTCACTCATTGAAAACCAGTTTGTGAATGCAAAACAGTATCCCGAAACAGGCTTTTCATTAAATATAGATAAAGCCTCCTATAGTAACATCCGCCGCTTCATCAACAATGGTATGTATGTACCTTCTAATGCCGTTAGAATTGAAGAAATGCTGAATTACTTTGATTTAAGAGGCCTTGATTTCCAAAAACCGAGAGACAGCAGTAGCTTTTCCGCCGCATTTACCATTACCAACTGCCCCTGGAATAATAATAATTTTTTATTATTTGTTCAATTACAAGCACCCAAAATAAATTTAGACAATATCCCTCCCAACAACCTTGTTTTATTGATTGATATATCCGGCTCAATGGACCATCCTGCTAAATTACCCTTATTGCAATCGGCATTTAAACTATTAATAGAAAATTTAAGAGCAGAGGATAAGGTATCAATTGTTACTTATGGTGGAGGGGTACATGTAGCTCTTTCAACTACCTCAGGAAATAACAAACAAAAAATCAACAATATAATTGATTCACTGTATGCTGATGGAGATACACCCGGCGAAAATGCTATCAGAACTGCATACAGCATTGCCAAAGCCAATTTTATTCCCAATGGTAACAACAGAATTATATTAGCGACTGATGGCGATTTTAACGTAGGCCAAACTACCGAACAGGAATTAGAAAACCTGGTTACTTTTCAAAAACAGTCGGGCATATTTTTAACCTGCCTTGGTGTGGGAATGGGTAATTATAAAGACAGTAAATTAGAAATTTTAGCCAAAAAAGGGAATGGCAACTTTGCTTATATTGATAATATTCATGAAGCAGAAAAAATATTAATACAAGAATTTACCAAAACCATGTATGCAGTGGCTATAGATGCCTATGCCAATGTACAGTTTAATCCGGCGGTTATCAGGAGGTATCGTTTAATTGGCTTCGATAATAAAAAATCAGCAATCAGAGACACTACCAGTTTATTGGAAGGTGGAGAAGTGGGCAGCGGACATAATATGATGGCAGTTTTTGAAATAACACCGGCAGAAAACATCAACGCAACAGAAAACTTAGCCGGTACATTAAATTTAATTTTTCAATTACCCAAAAACCCACAGAAAATTACGCAAAAATTTATTCTACCCTATCGCCCCATTTCATTTTCTGAAGCACCACCACAAATAAAATTAGCCACTGCTATTGTCATGTTTGGTTCATTACTCAGGCAATCAAAGTTTATAAAAAACTTTGGTTTTCAGGATGCCATTAATCTGGCACAAACTTCTATAAACACAACTAATGCTTCAGAGCAGGAGTTATTGCAATTAATGCAAAAGGCAAATAATATTTATAATTATCGCAAAAAAAGATAATGTTTTAATACCACAATACCACAAAAACAATCTGCATTTTTGGGGGGTTGCTAATGAACAAAATGGAAGAACTTCTCATAGAAAAACAGGCTTCTGTATCTTTGAACAAACTATCCTCTCCGTTTATGTCGAAGAAAAAATTCATTCAAAGAGATATTAGCTGGTTAAATTTCAATGCACGTGTTTTACAGGAAGCCAACGACCCCTCTGTTTCATTAAAACAACGAATCCGGTTTTTAGGCATATTTTCAAATAATACAGATGAATTTTTCAGAGTAAGAGTGGCCACTCTGAAAAGGATGGTAGAGTTTGGTACCAAACGCAAATTACTGAACATGCACATGGAAGAACACCCACAAAAAATTTTAGATGAAATACATACCATTGTTTTACAACAACAAAATGAATTTAATACAATATGGGATGCCATTCTGGAAGAATTAAAAAACGAAAAAATATTTTTGGTAGATGAATCGCATTTAACCAGTGAACAATTAATATTTGCTAAAAACTATTTCGATAATACCGTTCGGGTAAATGTAATTCCATTAATGATTGAAAGTTTACCACAAATGCCTTATTTGCGCGATAAAAGCATTTATCTTGGCGTGGTAATGCGAAAAAAAAACTCTGCTTACCAACAAAAATATGCGCTAATTGAAGTACCGGCTAAAGCTGTTGGACGCTTTGTGCTACTACCTTCACATGAAGGCGAAAAACACATTATGTTATTAGAAGATGTAATTCGCGTAAACCTACCCAATATTTTTTCTTATTTTGAGTATGATTATTTTAGTGCACATGTGTTTAAAGTTACCAAAGATGCTGAAATAGATATTGACAATGATGTATCAACCACTTTTGTTGAAAAAATTGAAAAAGGTTTAAAAAACCGGCGCAAGGGCAAACCCGTTAGGTTTGTATACGATAAAGAAATGGATGCAGGTTTATTGGAATACTTAATCAGGCGTTTAAACCTTAACCGAAAAAGCAATATCATACCCGGAGGGAGAATTCATAACTTTAGGCATTTTATGGATTTTCCGAATGTTTTTGAGCATACTACCGAACGCCGAAAACCATTTACACATCCTGATTTGCAACATGCACAACGCGTTACAGATGTAATATTAAAGCAGGATTTACTGCTTCATTTCCCCTATCACTCTTTTAATGCGTTAATCGATTTATTGCGTGAAGCTGCTATTGATCCGGATGTAAAATCAATTAAAGTAACTGCTTACAGATTGGCTCCTAAATCTAAAATCATCAATGCACTGATCAATGCAGCCCGAAATGGAAAAGAAGTAGTGGTAATGTTGGAACTGAAAGCCCGGTTTGATGAAGAAGCCAACCTGGAATGGAAAAAAATTTTGGAAGAAGAGGAAGGTATTAAAGTATTATTAGGCGTACCAGGAATGAAAATACATGCCAAATTGTGCATCATTAAAAAAAGAGTAAAAAATAAAATTATACAATATGGCTTTGTTAGTACGGGCAATTTAAATGAAAATACAGCAAAAGTATATGGCGATTTATGTTTATTTACAACCAATCGAAATGTAATGGCCGATATCAACCGTATTTTCAGGTATTTAGAATTTTGGAAGTTAGGTACTAACAACTTAAAACTATGCAAAACACTAATGGTTTGCCCTACCAATATGCGTAATGAAATCAATACCCTGATTAACAAAGAAATTAAAAATGCCAAAGCAGGGAAAAAAGCAGGTATTACACTAAAACTAAATTCGCTAAGCGATGCACCACTAATTCAAAAACTGTACGAGGCAGCTAATGCAGGGGTAACAATTCAATTAATTGTACGAGGCATATTTTGTCCACAAATGGATTTTGGTAAAATGCGTAAAAACACGAATGCTATCAGCATAGTAGATGAATATTTGGAACATGCCCGTGTAATGATTTTTCAAAATGAAGACAAACCTAAAATCTATATTTCTTCCGCAGACTGGATGGTAAGAAACCTTGATCACCGTGTGGAAGCAGCTATTCCTGTATTAAACGAAAAGCTTAGACAGGAAATTATTGACATCATCAATATTCAACTTTCAGACAATATAAAAGCACGGATTTTAGATAGTGAATTACTGAACAATTATGTTCCCCATGCCGGAAAAAAACAAATCCGTTCTCAAATAGAAACCTATTTTTATCTGTACAAAAAAACACAAAAGCAAATTGAGATTAGCAGCAATTGATATAGGCAGTAACGCAGCAAGACTATTAATAGCAGATGTAATTGAATACAAAGGAAAAGTTCAATTTAACAAAGTAAATTTAGTGCGGGTGCCCTTACGGCTTGGGTTTGATGTTTTTGAAAATGCGGATATCTCAAAACACAAACGTGGCATGATTTTGCAAACCATGAAAGCATATAGCCACCTGCTCAATGTATATGAAGTGCAACATATAAAAGCATGCGCCACAAGTGCCATGCGTGATGCTAACAATAGTAGTGATATAATTAGAAAAGTAAAGTTGGAAACAGGTATTGAAATAAAAATACTATCAGGCGATGAAGAGGCAACCATGATTTTTGAAAACCATATAGCCGAAAATTTAGACATACAACATGCTTATTTATATATTGATGTTGGTGGTGGTAGTACAGAACTTACTTTTTTCGCCGATGGTAAATTAAAGTATAAAGAATCTTTCAATATTGGTACCATTCGCTTATTAAAAGGACTGGTACCTGATACCGCCTGGCTGGAAATGAAAGAGCATCTAAAAAATAATACCAAATCGGTTCTTCCTATTATTGCAATTGGCAGTGGCGGCAACATCAATAAAATATTTTCGTTAAGTAAAAAGAAAGAAGGTAAACCACTGTCTATTGAACTGCTGAAAGATTACTACAAAGAATTATCGAATGTTAGTTTAGAAGATAGGATTAGAATTTATAAACTGCGCGAAGACCGGGCAGATGTAATTGTTCCGGCATTACAAATTTATACCAACGTAATGCGCTGGGGGGGCATCAGTGAAATATATGTACCCAAAATTGGATTGGCGGATGGATTAATTCAAAGCTTATATGAAGAGCTTTCACAAAATTTAAAATAAACCCTGATTATACTGCCATAACATTAAACATACAATCATGTCAATACAAAAAGAAATCAAAAAAATTACTACCCATACTTTACAAAAAATGAAAGCCGGTGGTGAAAAAATATCCATGCTTACTGCTTACGATTTTTCATTTGCAGGCATATTTGATACAGCCGGAATAGATGTAATATTGGTGGGAGATAGTGCCAGTAATGTAATGGCCGGCCATGAAACCACTTTACCTATTACATTAGATCAAATGATTTATCATGCAGCTTCGGTGATTAGAGCTGTAAAACGTTCATTAGTGGTAGTAGATTTACCTTTTGGCACCTATCAGTCCAATAGTGATATTGCTTTAGCTTCTGCCATCAGAATTATGAAAGAAACCGGCGCACATGCCATTAAATTAGAAGGAGGGGAAGAAGTACTGGAAAGTATTCAACGCATTGTAAAAGCCGGTATTCCTGTAATGGGACATTTAGGCTTAACACCACAAAGCATTTACCAGTTTGGCACTTATGCTGTAAGAGCTACTCAAAATGAAGAAGCAGAAAAACTACAAAAAGATGTACTCTTATTGCAACAAGCCGGTTGTTTTGGTGTGGTATTAGAAAAAATTCCGGCACAGTTAGCTAAAATAGTTACACAATCTGTACAAATTCCAACCATTGGTATTGGTGCCGGCCCACATTGTGATGGACAGGTATTGGTAATGCACGATATGCTGGGCATTAATACCGAATTTAAGCCCCGTTTTTTAAGGCAATACCTCAATTTACATGAACAAATTACCAAAGCGGTTGGTGCGTATATTCACGACGTAAAAACAAACGATTTTCCCAATGAATCTGAATCTTACTGAATGTTTACCGACAGTTTGAATATTTCACCCGAAAAAAAAGGCACAATTTAACACATGGTATTAGCTTTATGTAAAGCAACCATCTGTATGCAAATCAATTCAAAAAAAATCATTATTGTTTTAATACATATCGTAGCGTGGATATCTTTTTTTATGCTACCCTATATTTTCGCACCACAGCCAAAAGATATTCCACAACAGGTTAGCCGTTATATACTCACCCTTTTCGTCATCATCAACCTTTTTTTACTCGTATTTTATTATTTAAACACGCTGTTATTCATACCCAAATTGCTCTTTAAAAAGCAATGGATAATTTACATATTGGTAATTGCCATCTGCATGTATGGCTTTTCATTCCTGCCACGCCAATTAGCTTTGTGGATGAATAATACCACTGAAACAAAAATCAGAACTGAATTTAGATCCGATTTTAGAAAAGCTGACTCGGCTAACCAGCAAAATCGGGCCGAATATAAAACCGGAGTAAACAAAAACACGGCTGCACAGTTACCACTCCCAAAACATAGATCAAGCCGGTACTTTCCGGGAAGTTATGCTGTTTTTCTATTAGTATTTGCCGTAGGCATCAGCATTTCTGTACTTCAGCAATGGCTAAAAGTAGCGCGTACCAAAGAAAAAATTGAAAAAGAAATGTTGCAAACAGAACTTTCTTTTTTAAAAACTCAAATTAACCCACATTTTTTCTTCAATACCCTTAATAACATTTATTCATTAGCCATTACCGGAAGCGACAAAACCCCTTCGGCTATATTAAAGCTTTCAGCTATTATGCGCTACATTTTAACCGAAACCAAAAACGATTGGGTACCCTTACAGAGCGAAATTGATTTTTTGAACGACTATATTGATCTACAAAAAGTACGGCTTACAGAAAGCGTTGCACTAACTTTTAACGTTGAGGGCAATACCAGCAACCAACGTATTGCTCCGTTAATTTTGATACCATTTGTTGAAAATGCATTTAAATATGGCGTAAGTACTATTGAATCTTCATTCATTCATATCAATATAGCCATTCAAAATAATACCATTACTTTCTCTGTCAACAATTCTATTGTTACCCATGCCGGCAATTCATTTACCGAAACAACAGCAATTGGTATTAAAAATGTAGAAAGAAGACTTACGTTACTATATCCCGGCAAGCATCTTTTAACCATAAAAAATGAAAAAAATATATTTAGTGTTGTATTAACACTTTTGCAGGTTGTTTAGCCGGTTTTAAGTTACCTAATATTAAGTTGAACTAAACCACCGGTTTATATCAGCAGGAAAATTTTAAATATAAAAATATACACATATGAAATGTATCGCTATTGATGATGAACCTTTGGCACTTCAAATCATTTCACAATACTGCGAAAGAATTTCTTTTCTGCAGTTAGAAAAAATTTTTACCAACCCTGATGAAGCCATTCAATATCTGCAAAATCATAAAATTGATTTAATGTTTTTAGATATTCAAATGCCCGATATTAATGGTTTACAACTGTATAAAAATTTAAGCAATAAACCCCTGGTGGTTTTTACCACTGCTTATAAAGATTTTGCTGTAGAAGGGTTTAATGTAGATGCCATTGATTATTTGTTAAAACCATTTGATTACAACCGCTTTCTAAAAGCAGCTTATAAGGCCAATGAATATCAGGAATTTTTATCATCACACGAACTGCAATCAAATTCAATTTATGTAAAAGTGAATTATGAAATGATAAAAATTAACCTGAAGGATATTGAACTGATTGAAGCTTTGGATGATTACATCAAAATTCATATTAAACCCTACCCTGTTTTAACTTTAATGACCCTGAAAAACATGCAGGAAAAATTACCTGAACAAGAATTTATGCGGGTTCATCGCTCTTATATTATACCCATCAGTAAAGTTGAAAAATTCAACAAAAACAAAATTTATGTAGCCGGAAAAAAAATTCCCATTGGCAGCAGCTATGCAGATGTGTATGATGTATTAATGAGCCGACAGTTACAATAAACATTTATCGATATTTTTCTCAATTCCACCTATCATATAATTCTTGTTCCACCATTGTTCTGAATTTTACAGCAGTTTCAAACTGTTTTATTTTCATGCAGGGTTACATTAAAGAGGTATTGCTGATTGATCACAATCCGGGCAATACCTTTTTTATTTTTACATTTATCTTACCTTGCAGTTCTTAAATACTTAGTCATGGATTTTATCAGATTGCTGCACATTGAAAAAAACAACCCGGGAACTTCAACCGGAGTAGAGTGGATAAAAAGCTATGGAGCTGAAATAGAAAGTTTTACACCTGTTAATGGTGCCTCCATTGCCTCTGTAATAAGTACAGACAAAGAAGCGTATAATAAAGTTGTTCATAAAGCTGCAACTGCTTTTAAAACATGGCGTAACTGGCCTGCTCCCAAAAGAGGTGATGTGGTACGCCAAATGGGCGATGCTTTAAGAGCTAATAAAGAAAATCTAGGCAAATTAGTAAGCTATGAAATGGGAAAAAGCCTGCAGGAAGGAATGGGCGAGGTACAGGAAATGATTGATATATGCGATTTTGCCATCGGTCTTTCACGCCAGTTATATGGTTTAACCATGCATAGTGAACGCCCTAACCACCGCATGTATGAACAATGGCATCCGCTGGGAATAGTTGGCATTGTCTCCTCTTTTAATTTCCCCGTAGCTGTTTGGAGTTGGAATACTGCCATAGCATGGGTATGTGGCAATGTCTGCATTTGGAAACCCAGTGAAAAAACACCACTTTGCAGCATAGCTGTTCAAAAAATTGTTGCTGAAGTATTTGCCAAAAATCATGTTCCCGAAGGCGTAAGTTGTTTAATTCAGGGCGATAAAACTGTAGGCGAATGGATGAGCCATGATGCCAGAATTCCTTTAATCAGCGCTACCGGATCAACAAAAATGGGTAAAGCATTAAACACAGCCGTAGCAGCAAGATTGGGTAAAACCATTCTTGAATTGGGTGGCAATAATGCTATCATTATTTCACAACATGCCGACTTAGATATGGCTTTACGAGGATGCCTTTTCGGTGCAGTGGGTACAGCCGGACAACGTTGCACCACCACCCGCCGATTAATTATACACGAATCAGTTTATAATACCTTTAAGTCCACACTAATTGCAGCTTATCAACAACTCAAAATTGGTAATCCGCTACAACCCGAAAACCACGTTGGCCCGTTGATTGATAAAACTGCCGTACAACATTATTTACATGCTATTGACCAATGTGTACAGCAGGGTGGAAAATTTGTTGTACCAGGCGGTATTGTAGAGGGAACCGGTTATGAAAGCGGTTGTTATGTAAAGCCCTGTATTGCAGAAGTGCAACCCAATATGGCCATTGTTCAACATGAAACTTTTGCCCCTGTTTTGTACATAATGCCATACAAAAATTTAGAAGATGCGATTGCCATACAAAACCTGGTACCACAAGGTTTATCCTCTGCTATCATAACTTTAAACCTGCGTGAAGCAGAAACCTTTTTATCACATGCCGGTAGCGATTGCGGCATAGCCAATGTAAACATTGGTACCAGCGGTGCTGAAATAGGTGGAGCATTTGGTGGCGAAAAAGAAACCGGAGGCGGTAGAGAAAGTGGTAGTGATGCCTGGAAAGCCTACATGCGCCGGCAAACCAATACCATTAACTGGGGAACCCAATTGCCTTTAGCACAAGGCATCACTTTTGAATTCTAATCTATATGCCACTTGTTCACTTAAATGAATTGCCTGTTAAAGAAATTGTGCCGGGTTATAAAGCACGATTTATACATACGGGCACCAACACTTTTTCGTATTTACAGGTTACTGCCGGTAGTTATTTGGGCCTGCATCATCATCCGCATCAACAAATTGCACATGTATTAGAAGGTACCTTTCAATTAACGATAGATGGTATTGCCTATACCCTGCACCCGGGTGAAGTAATGGTTATTTCACCCAATGTTCCCCATGAAGGTGTAGCGATTACCGATTGCAGTTTATTAGATGTGTTTTATCCGGAAAGAGAAGATTACAAAGCATTATAACTGTTTTTTTACTTAACATTTCGCTAAAACGCAGTGTATCTTTTCCCTTTTTGCCGGGATAAGCAGAACTTTGACCATTATTTTATTTACAACAATTATCCATAAATATTTTTTATATCTACTGTATCGCTAAAAATGCATTTCATGAACAAACGTTTTTCCCTCATTCTAATGATAGCTCTTTTTATCAGTTTTACTGCCAATGCTCAAATGCGGGATGTACCCAGGGGATGGCATTTAATGGATGCCAATAAAGACAAATACTATGGTATTAGTTTAAATGAAGCCTACCAATACCTAAAAGCCAACCAAATAAAATCAACTCCGCTTATTGTTGCAGTATTAGACTCCGGTGTAGATACCACCCATGAAGACTTAAAAGGCATTTTATGGCACAACCCCAAAGAAATTCCGGGGAATGGTATAGATGATGACCATAATGGGTATGTGGATGATGTATATGGCTGGAATTTTCTGGGCAATAAAAACGGGGAAAACCTGAAAAAAGCCGGTGATGAGCGTTCCAGGGTTTTTTATCAGTTTAAAAATGAATTCGCAGGAAAGAATATGGATACCATACAACTCAGCCAAAAACAAAAATATGATTACCGCATTTGGAAAATGGCCGCTGATGAAATGAATAAAGCCAATGACGATCAAATGGAAATTACTTTCTTAAACATTACCCTCAATTCTATCAAAAAAAATGATTCATTAATACAAAAAGAAATGGGCACCAAAGTGTTTAACTCCTCACAATTAGAAAACTTTGAACCCACCACTCCAGAAGGAAAAAAAGCCAAATACGGTTATATAACTTTGATGAAAATGGTGGGTATTGACCCCGAAGAAAAAAACACAGCCGTAATTAGTGAATTAACTGATTATATTTCCGGAAAACAGGATGCACTTAACGAAAAAAATACGCCCCCTATTAACTACCGTAGCAAAATAGTTCAGGACAACTATAACAATATTCACGATAAATATTATGGCAATCCTGATGTAATGGGCCCGGACCCCATGCATGGTACCCATGTAACGGGCATAATTGCCGCCCAACGCAACAACGGAATTGGAATGGATGGCGTTGCAGACAATGTAAAAGTGATGATGGTAAGAGTAGTACCCGATGGCGATGAATACGATAAAGATATTGCACTGGGAATTTTTTATGCAGTTGATAATGGTGCCAAAGTTATTAACATGAGTTTTGGCAAATCCTATTCACCCCAAAAATATTGGGTAGATAGTGCCATAAAATATGCGGAACAAAAAGATGTACTCATTGTACATGCAGCCGGTAATGAATCTGCCGACATTGATACCAAAGAAAATTATCCCAACCCGCATTTCCTGTTTCAAAATAATACCGCCAATAATTTCATTACCGTTGGCGCCAGTAACGACCCGTCTATGGGACAGGGTATAGCAGCAGACTTTAGCAATTATGGCAATAAAGAGGTAGATGTGTTTGCACCCGGAGTGAAAATTTACTCCACCTTACCACAAAAAAATGAATACGGCAATTTACGCGGTACCAGTATGGCTGCTCCCATTGTAACCGGCCTCACAGCCATGTTACGTTCTTATTTTCCTAATTTAACAGCGGTTGAAGTAAAACAAATTATTGTTAATTCAGTAATGCACCCCGATAGTACTTTGGCCGATTATAAACCCGGAACCCAGCAAGCCATTGCATTTGCAGCCCTATCTAAAAGTGGAGGCATTATTAATGCTGACAATGCGGTGAAGCAGGCAGAAAACTTAGAAAAAAAATGGGCAGCAGAAAAATCAAAAATCAATAATAAAACAGCTACACAATTAAAGTAATTATTAACCCTTTAATCATCAAGCTATGAGTAGGCCATTACCAGGCGATTATCCTGCTTATTACAATAATTATATTCAACTTACTGCCGGCTGTAATAACCCGCATGAATTGATAATTACCTTCAGTACCTCCATCATCCAATTCTATTCCGGCATACCGCAGTATAAAGAAAATTATAGCTATGCACCGGGAAAATGGACACCAAAAGATATTTTACAACACATTATAGATACAGAACGCATTATGGTATATCGTATGCTCACTTTTGCAAGATCTGATAATAAAAATTTACCCGGTTTTGATGAACAATGGTATGCCGAAAGAGCAACGGCTACCAACAGAACTTTAAAAAGTTTACAGGATGAATTGGTGGCACTCCGCCAGTCAACCGATTGTTTTTTACAAACGCTTCCACAACCAACAATATCATTATCAGGTACAGCCAATAATTACCCGGTAACCGTTAATGCCATTGGCTTTATCATCTTCGGTCATTTGCTGCATCATAAGCGTGTTTTAGAAGAAAAATACTTACAGTAAAGTTTTTTTTAATACTACAAACCCCTGTTCAAGCAGCACAAAAAACCTTATCTTCGCAATCTAAATACTAAATAGTTACGTATGAATTTACATGAATTTCAGGCGAAAGAATTATTGAAAAAATATAATGTTCCCGTACAAGATGGTATGGCCGTTGATACTGTAATGGCTGCTGAAGAAGCATACAGACAAATTAAAACACAAACCAATAATAATTTTGCGGTGATAAAGGCACAAATTCATGCAGGTGGCCGCGGAAAAGGTAAAATAGCAGGTTCTGAGCAAAGAGGTGTTGCTGTTGCTAAAAGTGCAGAAGATGTTATCAATATTGCTAAAAATATTTTAGGAGGTACATTAGTTACCATTCAAACCGGGCCTGCCGGTAAAAAAGTAAATAAAATTTTTGTAGCACAGGATGTATATTACCCCGGCCCTAATCCCGTAAAAGAATTTTATTTATCGGTTTTATTGGATCGTGCCAAAGGGCAAAATGTAATTATGTACAGTACCGAAGGCGGTGTTGATATTGAAGAAGTAGCCCACAAAACACCCGAAAAAATATTCAAAGAATGGGTACATCCATCAGGCGGTTTACTACCTTTTCAGGCAAGAAAAATTGCCTTTAACTTTGGTTTAACAGGCGAGGCTTTTAAAAATTGTGTAAAATTTGTTATCAATTTGTACAATGCATATGTTGGATTAGAGTGTGCTATGCTGGAAATTAATCCGCTTTTCAAAACCAGTGATGATAAAATTATTGCAGTTGATTGTAAAATGAATTTGGATGATAATGCTTTAATGCGCCACTCCGACTTAGCTGCGCTACGCGATATTACTGAAGAGGATCCTACAGAAGTAGAAGCCGGTCAATACAACTTAAATTTTGTGAAATTAGATGGCAATGTGGGTTGTATGGTAAACGGTGCCGGGTTGGCGATGGCTACTATGGATATGATTAAACTTAGTGGTGGTGAACCGGCTAACTTTTTAGATGTAGGAGGTACTGCAAATGCACAAACCGTAGAAGCAGGTTTTAAAATCATCATGAAAGACCCCAATGTAAAAGCCATTCTCATCAACATTTTTGGTGGAATTGTTCGTTGCGACAGGGTTGCTGCAGGTGTAATTGAAGCCTACAATAAATTGGGCAATATCCATATCCCCATCATTGTTCGCTTGCAGGGTACCAATGCTGCCGAAGCCAAAAAATTAATTGATGAAAGCGGATTAAAAGTACAATCTGCGATTGAATTGAGTGAAGCGGCTGCATTAGTTAAAAAAGCAGTAGCGTAAATATATTTTTGTCGTGTTTAAAAACGTTGGATGGGTTAGCTATCCAACGTTTTTTATTCAACCTTATACAACTTTACCTCACAAACGGCACTGAATGCATACTTCAGTCCGGATTGCACTTCTACACATTCATACCGTTTTCTGCGCCTGGGCCCCTTTTTGAATAGCCGGCCATTTTCGGTTATAAAAATGGCACCTTCAGGTATCTGTGCCAGAAGCAAAATACCATTTCGGATAACGGAATTATATTTTCGTAAAACCATTAGTAATTCAGTTTCACCATTGGCAGTGGCCGATGGATTGTGAATACTTTTTTGCAATGCCTTTGCAATATCTTCCGGAAAAACCTGCTGCTCCGTAAACCGAACCAACAATTTACTGTAAAATAGTTTCCATTCTTTACCATGGGGTTCTACTCTATTGCCAAATGCTTCAAATGTGAGTAAATGGGCTAATTCGTGCAAGAGGGTAATCAAAAATTCATATTTATTTAAATTTCCATTAATGGTAATGGAATGATTTCTATGTTGTGAAGCGTGCCGGTAATCGCCCAAAACCGATTTTCGTTTTTTGGTAATGGTTAAATGTACTTTATAATGGTTTAAATAATCAACAACCGGTTCAAAACAACCATCGGGCAAAAACGTCGCCAATGCATGCATAGGATGTTGGGTAACGGCCATATTTATTGATTATTTCCGTTTATTTTAGCAGCAATAGATACTTCAATAAAAGTATATATTAAATACAAAACCATTCCAACAAAAACTGCATAAACACTTCTGCCGGGGCCGGCTAATACTAAATATAAAATTGCTGCACCCCCTAATACCAATAACTTCATTAAAGTAACCAACATAACATTACTCACAGATGCCATTGGTGTTTTTTTATGTGTAGCCTGAATATGTAATGCAAGGCTCAATAGGCTAATCACAAATAAAATACAATTGGCCGCAAATACCACCCATACGTCTATTTGATGCGCATACATCATTTTTCTAAAAAAAATCAGCAAACTATTCGCCAAAACAAATAAAAAAAATAAGGGCAAAATACTTTTTGAGAACGATATAGGGTTTTGTTGCATATTACTTTTTGCTAGTGTCTTTAATAACTTTGATAATTAAGGCAATAATAACCAATAAAGGTAATAGCCACACCAAAAATGGAAATGAGCATGAAAACTTTGCATCAAGCCACCAACCCGCAAATACAGCAATTGCTATGGTAATCATTAACTCGCCGGTAAGTGCAGCATATTGAAGCAATAATTTTTTATTATCGGGTTGCCTGCTCATTCTTTCATTAAATCTGGTTTTGGTATGGTTAAAGCAGTGGTATCTTTTTGTGCAGGCATATTGCCGGATAACACTTTTTTCAAACTCTCTAAATATTGGTCTTTGTACTGAATGGATTTTTCTAAGGAGTCGGTACGCATTTGCAAAAGTTGTAATTCGGTTCTACTTTCTCTTGAACCATAACCCGGAATATAATATTTTAACGGGGTAAAAACAATGAGTGCTACTGTTAAACTAATTAATAATACAAATGCCGTACTAAAAACAACATATACACTTAAACGAGATAACTTAAAAGTTACCAGTTCCTCATAGGTATCATCATTAATTAATACAAGCCGGTACTGGTTTCTTAGCCGTTTAAAGGTGTTGGTTTCAAAAGTTTGTTTCGCCATGCTACAAAATAAGGTTAAAGGTACATAACAAGGCCTGTTTTGCCACATTTGTTAAAAATTAACTGTACTTTTAAACAGTTTAGATTTGTGTTGAATTATGCTTAAGATGCAGAAGTATTTTTTGATGTGGTTACTCCTATTCCCTGCCCTGCTGTTGTATCAGCCTAAGGCATGGGCGCAACCCAATACTACTATTAATTTAGAAAAAGAAAAACCTGCTCAATACCAAGACCGGTTATTACCTTCCGAAAAAACCGGCGAAAAAAAAATAGGTTTTGTAAAACGTACTTATCAGGATATGGTAAGCCATTACAACTATTTTTTTAATGCAAATAATAAACTCAATCATATTATTGAATTGGCGCAACAAATGCATACTGATGATTACAGTAAACTTTTACCATTTTATAATTACAGCCTTTCAGTTACCGCCTTAAATAAGCGGGATATAGATTCTATTATCTACAAATGTTATGCAGGTATTCTGCTACATGATTTGCGTTCAGACTGGGTAGATGATTTTTATTTATTATTGGGGAAAGCTTATTTACTGCGGCAAAATTTTGATTCTGCTGCCACTGTTTTTCAATATATCAATTATCAATACGCTCCAAAAGATGATGGCTATGATATACCCATTGGCAGCAATGTAAGCAACCAACAGGGTATATTTACTGTTGCTACCAACGAAAACAGAAGCCTGCTGAAAAAATTAACAACCAAACCCACTACACGTAACGACAGTTTCATCTGGCAAATCAGAAATTACATTGAGAGTAATCAATCAGACAAAGCCACCGGTTTAATTGCTATTTTAAAAGCAGACCCATTTTTTCCTAAAAGATTAGAAAAAGATTTGTATTTACAGCAAGCCTACTTGTTTTACAAACAAAACAACTATGATAGTGCTGCCAATTATCTCGGCAAATCAATTTCAGAAGCAACCAATAAACAGGAACAAGCCAGATGGGAGTTTTTAACCGGACAACTCTATCAATTGGCACATCAAAATAAGCCTGCTATCCAGGCATTTGAAAAAGCCACCCATCATACCATTGACCCTTATTTAGAAGTGTATGCCAGATTGAATATTGTTACACTTTCTGATACTGCCAATGGCCATACTTCTTTACAAAACAATTTAAAACAGTTGTACCAATTGGCACGGCGCGATAAATATGCCGATTATAGAGATATTATTTATTATGCAGCCGCTTCGCTCGAAATTAAACAACAGCACTACAAAGCCGGTATTAATAATCTACTGAAAGGCATTGTACTCAGTGTGAACAATCCTGCTCAAAAGCAAAAGAGTATGCTCTTATTAGCATCTACCGCATACAATACCCGTGAATATCCTCTTGCCTCATTGTACTATGATAGTATTCAGGTAAATCAATTAGACTCTTTTCTGAAAAATAAAGTAACTACCCGAAAAAAAGCTTTAAAAATTATTACAGATAATCTTACCTCACTGAACCTGCAGGATAGTTTATTGCATTTAAGCAATTTGAATGAAGCTGAACGTTTGGCTGCTGTTAAAAAACTATACCGCAGGTTGCGCAAAGAACAGGGTTTTGCCGATGAAAAAGATGAAATTGATTTTGGCAGTACCAATGCCACCGCAAATGCTGCAGCCAGTGGCCTGTTTGGCAGTACCAATACCAATAATGCCAACGATTTTTATTTTGCCAATGCTGCGCTGAAAGCACAGGGTTATAAAGAATTTAAACAAAAATGGGGCAACCGGCCTAATGTAGATAACTGGCAACGCCAATCAGCTATCAACAATAGCCTGCAATTAAATAATAATAATGCCACAAATACCTCTAATGCCACCGCAGAAGCGAGTAAAGCTAATGCAGCCAATGCTTTAACGTTAAAAGGCATGTTAGAAAATATACCCCTTACTGAAAAACAAATTGGCGATGCACACAATAAAATTATTGATAATTTGTACACCAATGCGCAAACCTTCCAGAACAGTTTGGAAAAATATCCTGATGCAATAGATGCTTATGAAACATTAATGAAACTATACCCCGAAAACAAATATGAAGAACCGGTTTTATTCAATTTAATTTATTGCTATCAGCAAATGGGGTTGTTAGCAAAATCAGATTCAGTAAGAGGAAAATTAATGCTGGCTTTCCCTAATGGCAGCTATGCACAAAAAATAAAAAATACAGGCAAACCCACTTTGAAAGATAAAGCTACTGCCCAATATGAACATATCTACGATTTATTTATTGAAGGAAATTTTAAACAGGCATTAGCCGAAAAAGTAGAAGCAGATAAAACATTTGGAAAAAATTATTGGAGCCCGCAATTAATGTACATTCAGGCTGTTTATGATGTAAAACAAAAAAATGATAGTTCGGCCATTCAAACTTTAGAAGCCTTAGTTCATCAGTTTCCGCAATCGCCAATGGTAGAAATGGCCAATACACTCATCAGCGTAGTTAAACGAAGAAAAGATATAGAAAATTATTTAACCAATTTGGTGATTGAAAAGAATGAAGACAATGTAGTAGGCAATATTGACCTGCACCCGGCTACGATTGCCAAAACCCCGGCTAAAAAAATAGTAGATACACTGTCTACTCAAATTGTTAAACAATTAGATACTACCGCTTTGGTTCAACTTCCGGCTACAAATCCGTTAATACATGCAGTAAACAATTATGCTTTCAATCCGGCCGATTCGCAATACATTGCGGTTGTATTAAATAAAGTTGATCCCGTTTTTGCCAGCGAAGCCAGAAATGCCTTTTACCGGTTTAACTTAGAAAAATTTTATGCATTAAGATTAAAAGTTACCCGGGAAAAACTAAACGACTCAACCGCTCTGGTGCTGATTGGCCCCTTTGCCAATGCCGGAGATGCAGTTGATTATCTGGATAAAACCCGGCCGAGGGCAACTGGTAGAATAATACCCTGGCTTAAACCTGATAAATATGTTTTTAGTATGATTAGTCCTTTTAACTTGCAACTTCTGTATACCAAAAACAATATTGCCGATTATATTCAGTTTATGAAAAACACATTACCTGAGAAATTTTAACTAGTAAGCAGGGTAACATCTGCTGTAGATGCTTAGTTTTACAACCTTAACCATTCCTTGTTTATGTTACGTTCAGTAAAAATATTTTGGAAAGCCTTTTTTATAGCAGCTGCTGCGTTTATTTTATTCCTGCTATTTTGTAATTGGGGAGTTTTTGGTAAAATGCCTTCCATTGAAGATATTCAAAACCCTTCTGCCTCTTTATCCAGCCAGGTTTATGCACAGGATGGAACGTTAATGGGTAAATATTATTTAGAAGACCGTGTAAATGTTGATTATAAAGATATCAGCCCTACCATTGTTCATGCTTTGGTAGCCACAGAAGATCAGCGTTTTTATGATCACAGTGGTATCGATTTTATTTCGTTATTGCGGGCATTAAAAGGTTTAGGCCGCGATGGTGGTGCCAGCACCATTACCATGCAAACTGCCAAAAACTTATTTACTGAAAACTGGGCAACCCGTAATTTTTTACTACGTGCCATCCAAAAAGTAAAAGAATCCATTATTGCTGTAAAATTAGAAAGAAATTTTACCAAGGAAGAAATCATTAATCTGTACCTGAATACCGTTGCATTTGGCGATAATGTTTTTGGCATACGCAACGCTGCCAAAACTTTTTTTCAAAAAGAACCAGATCGGGTAAATGTAAATGAAGCGGCTGTTTTGGTGGGCATGATTAATGCGCCCACTTTATATAACCCCAGACGCAATCCTAAACAGGCTTTAGAACGCCGTAATCTGGTGTTAAACAGAATGGTAACCAATAGCTATTTAACCCCACAGGAAGCAGCAAAAATAAAAATACAACCTATTGAACTGAATTATAAAAAATTAGATGAAACAACAGGTTTGGCACCTTATTTCAGAATGATTTTGGGCGAATACATGAAAGTATGGTGTAAAAACCACAAAAAAAGTAATGGTGATGAATATAATTTGTACACAGATGGTTTAAGAATTTATACCACCCTCAATCCCCGTATGCAGATTTACGCGGAAGAAGCTGTTGCCAAACACATGAGTTACATGCAACAAATTTTAAATCAACAAACCAATATAAAAAAAAGTACGGTTTGGGATGGCCATCAAAATATTTTAGAATCGGCCATGAAACAAAGTGATCGCTGGCGAAATTTGAAAAAGGATGGTATGAATGATGCTGACGTTCGGAAAACATTTTTCACACCTACCCAAATGCGTGTTTTTGCCTGGAATAATAACCGGGAAAAAGATACCACCATGACCCCCATGGATTCTATTAAATACTCCCGGCAAATGATGCAGGCCGGCTTTATGGCATTAGATCCGTTAAGTGGAGAAGTAAGAGCATGGGTAGGTGGTATAGATTTTAAAACCTACAAATTTGATCATGTTAATTATAATACCAGGCGCCAGGTAGGTTCTACCATTAAACCTTTATTGTATAGTTTAGCCATTGAAGATGCCGGTTTTACACCCAATACCATTGTGCAGGATATGCAACAAAGTTTTGGCGCATATGGAATGGTTCCTGCTACTTCTACCTCCTGCACAGGTGCTTCTATTCCTATGGCACAGGCATTGGCTTTTTCAAGAAACTGTGCCACTGCTTTTATCATGAAGCAATTAGACCCTAAGGGTAATAATGCCGCTATTCGATTTGTTGATTTTTTAAAAAACAAATGCGGCTTGCAAACCAATATTGAACCGCATCCATCTATTGCCATAGGTGCCTGTGAAATTTCATTGTATGAAATGATGCAGGCTTACAGCATGTTTCCCGGAAGGGGTTTTAATGTAAAACCATTATTTATTACCCGTATTGAAGATAGAAATGGTAATGTATTAGAAAATTTTGCACCTGTTAGGAAAGAAGTAATTAGCGATATTACTGCTTACTCAGTGATTAAAATGATGGAAGGTGTAGTTGAATTTGGTACCGCCCGCGGACTAAAAATACAATTTGATGTAAGAGGTAATATTGCCGGCAAAACCGGAACTACCAACGATAATAGCGATGCATGGTTTATGGGCTACACGCCACAATTATTAGCCGGAGCATGGGTAGGTTGCGATGACAGGTTTATACATATTAGCAGCAGCAGCTATAATGGCCAGGGTGCACGTGCCGCCATGCCAATATGGGGATATTTTTATGAAAAAGTATTGAAAAATGCCAACACGCTCGGTATAGATGCAAACGTAGATTTTTCAAAACCCGAAGGCATGACCAATGATATTGAATTAGATTACAGTAACCCAGCCCCCAATGTACCCATAGGCGTTGAAGGCGACCAGCAGTTAATGGGTAATGGCACATCGCAGGATTATGTTCCTGCCGACATAAAACCGGAAGATTTAGCACCCGAATCGCAAATTGACACCAATAAACTGCCCGGTTATTCCCCAAATAAGAAAAATACTCAAGCACCTAAAAAGCCACCGGCACAGCAACCTGTTCCTAAAGCCATATTGCCAAAAAAGGTTGGCGGTAATCATTAATTGAATTAAAAAAATATACTTATAAATTTTTACCTGTTAGCATAGGTACAAAAGAAAATAAATCAAATGATTCTTCCTTACAGGCATCGGCAGTAACTTTGGTAATGCGTAACATTCTTTGTGAAGTACCTTCATCAACAGGCACAACCATTAAACCGCCTGTTTTCAGTTGCTCAATCAGTTTTGGTGGAATAAATGGTGCTGCTGCTGTAATCAGAATCTTATCAAAAGGTGCATAAGTGGGAAGGCCTTCAAAACCATCACCAAAAAAACATTTAATGTTCGGATATTTAATTTTAAAACTGAAAGTTTTATTTTGATCAAATATTTTCTTCTGCCGCTCAATTGTGTATACCCATGCCCCCATTTCGGCGAGTACACATGCCTGATACATACTACCTGTTCCTATTTCTAACACTTTATCAGACTTTTCAATTTGCAATAGTTGTGTTTGATAGGCTACTGTATAAGGTTGCGAAATAGTTTGCCCTTCCGCAATGGGAAATGCACGATCTTCATAAGCAATTTTATCAAAAGCAGAATCTAAAAAAAAATGTCGGGGAACATTTTGTATGGCATTTAATACAGCCTCGTTAGTGATGCCCTTTTGTTTAAGCTGCTGTACTAACTGATTACGTAAACCTTTGTGGCGATAAGTGTCTTCAAACTTTCTCATAAACCATACAAAGCTAATAGTATCAGTACATTTTACTGCATAAAATTACTACTTGGGGAAATTAAAATGCTGTGCATTTTTTTTACACAGCATTTTTAAAATTTTACATTGAAACACTTGTTTGTTCTAAGTAATCCTATTGCGTATTCAGCCTTATTAAAATTGCGTCAGGCTAATTGCATGGATGTAATTATACCCGAAATTTTTTGTTTTAATTCTTCTAATTTATGATCAAATTCATGCTTGTTGGGCAATGTAGTATGCACACTAAAATAGAATTTTATTTTAGGTTCAGTACCCGAAGGGCGTGCTGAAATTTTACTGCCATCGTCAGTGATAAATTGTAAAACATTGCTTTTAGGTAATTGTAGGTTCCATTGCTCACCGGTAGTTAAATTGGTTCCTTTTTGTAACTCATAGTCTAAAAAGGTTACTACTTTACAATTGTTGATATACTTGGGTGGGTTAGACCGATAGCCTTCCATCATGGCAGCAATTTCTTTTTGGCCATTCATTCCTTTTTTGGTAATGCTAATCAGGTTTTCGTAGTAAAAACCATATTGCATATACAATTCAATCAACTTATCGAACAATGTTTTGCCCTGTTGTTTTTCATAAGCGGCCATTTCACATAATAAAGCAACGGCACTAATGGCATCTTTATCGCGTATTTGATTACCTATCATCAATCCAAAACTTTCTTCACCGCCAATTACATAATTTTCTTTACCTTCTTTTTCCTTAATTAATTCAGCAATCCATTTAAAGCCGGTTAATACATTGTAGCAGGCTACATGGTTTTGCCGAGCCACTTCATTAATCATTTCAGTGGTTACAATGGTAGTAATTACCATATCATTGGGTTGTGCAATATCTTTCTTTCTGCGGGCTTCAATCATATATGCAAATGCCAATACAGCGGTTTGGTTACCATTCATTAATACCCATTCACCTTTATGATTTTTTACACCAACCCCTACCCTGTCAGCATCCGGGTCTGTACCTAATAAAATATCGGCATCTAATGCTTTTGCTTTTTCAAGCCCCATGCGCATGGTTTCACTTTCTTCCGGATTAGGATAAGCTACAGTTGGGAAATTACCATCAGGTGTGGCTTGTTCTTGTACAATATGTACATTGGTAAATCCAAATGCTGCTAATGCAGCCGGCACTAATTTAATGCCGCTACCATGTATGGGTGTATATACAATTTTAAGATCTTTTTGCTGTTGTATTACTTCCGGGTATACACTCAGGCTTTTTACCATGTTTAAATACTGCTTATCCATTTCAGCACCAATAATAATAATGTTATCATTATTGCTGCTCCACTTTACATCATCAATACTTTGAATGGCTTCTACTTCTTTGATTACGTTTTTGTCGTGCGGAGGCACTAATTGGCCACCATCATTCCAGTAAGCTTTATAGCCATTGTATTCTTTTGGATTGTGCGATGCCGTACATACTACCCCTGCATTACAATGTAAAGTACGAATGGCGAAACTCAGTTCAGGCGTAGGCCGTAAATCTTCAAACAAAAACACCTTAATGCCATTGGCGGCAAACACCTGTGCTGTTGTTTCAGCAAAAAAGCGACTGTTATTTCTGCTATCATGCGTAATAGCCACTTGTATGGTTTGGTTGGGATAATTTTTTTTAAGATAATTAGCAAAACCCTGTGTAGCCATTCCAACGGTGTATTTATTCATTCTGTTGGTACCTACCCCCATAATACCGCGCAGGCCACCGGTTCCAAATTCTAAATTTCTATAAAAAGCCTCCATCAATTCATTGGGATGGTGGTCAATCATTTCCTGTACGGCTTTTTTTGTATCTGCATCATAATTTCCATTTACCCAACTGCGGGCTTTTTCCAAAATAAGGGTATCCATATTTCTTTTTTTAATGATGAATTTTTAGCAATTGTATATACTACACTAAGATAAAAAAATGGGTCATAATAAATATGCGCCTTTTATTTGAAGTTCATCCATTTCTACAGTAATATGTTCTTGCAATGTAGTAGCAACAGATAGGCCCACATAATCAGGTTTTACCGGAAATAATTTATGCATCCGTTCAATTAACACCATGGTTTGTATGCTTTTAGGATATTGCTGCAGTAATGGCTTTAGTGCATATAATAAAGTTCGGCCTGTATTGGCTACATCATCAATCAGCAAAATGTGTTTTCCATTAGCCATTATGGGTGTATCTAATCTAATTTCATCAGGCATTTGCTTATTCATGGCAATTCCATTTACTTCTATTTTTTGTTGAAAATAAGGTTGAATTAATGTGGCCACCATATTGGCCATGATAAAACCATTCTTTCGTATACCCAGCAACACCATATCTTCTGTTGTATTACCCAGATTTTCGGCCACTTCTAATGCCAGCCGTTCTAATTTATATTGAATAATTTGTTGCGATAATATTTCCTTCTTTTCTTTCATCCAATTTTAATTTTAGGCACAGCAATGTGTATATGCCATCTGTTTAAAAAAATATTTCAGTCAGGTGTTTATCAAAATTCAAATTAATTTGTTGGATTTCACCATTCCAAAAAAAAATTTTGAAAAAAAATTCTGCTATAACAATAGCTAATGAAATGCCAACAATAGCGCTATTATTGGTAAATGTATTATTTATTGCGATAAATATATGCACTTAACTATTATCTTAGCATAACAAGTTCATTACTATGCATATAATTTCACAAATTGTTTTTATACTGATACTGGCTGCCGGTATTTATCTTTTTTCCGCCAAAGCAGGCTATATCAGAAAAAATATATTAATGGGCAGAGATGAGGCGTTAAACAACCAGCCAAAACGCAGATGGCGAAATGTTTTATTGCTGGCTTTTGGGCAAAAAAAAATGTTTAAGAACCCTTTAGTAGCGGTGATGCATTTTATCATCTATACTGGTTTTATCATCATTAACATTGAGGTACTGGAAATTATATTAGATGGTATTTTAGGTACCCACCGCCTATTTGCTGCTCCGCTGGGGCCTTTGTATACATGGTTAATTAATTTTTTTGAATGCCTGGCAGCGGGTGTTATTATTGTTTGTGTCATTTTTTTAGTGAGAAGAAATGTATTACACATTCGGCGTTTCATGAGCAATGATTTGAATGGGTGGCCCCGAAGCGATGCCAACTATATATTAATTACCGAAATAATGTTAATGAGCTTGTTCCTTTCCATGAACGCCACCGATACACTGTTACAAAGCAGAAGCTATGGCCATTATGCAGAACATATTACCGGTAATTTTTTATTTTCAGGTAACCTGCACTTTCTTTTCAACAGTCTGTCATCAGAGCAGCTTGCCTATATTGAAAGAAGCGCATGGTGGTTACACATTGTGGGCATTATTGCCTTTTTAAACTATTTACCTTACTCCAAACATTTGCATATTTTGCTGGCATTTCCCAATGCGTATTATGCCGATTTAGAACCCAAAGGCAAAATGCATAATATGCCCGAAATACAAAAAGAGGTATTATATTCCATGCAGCCTGAGTTAATACCTGCCAATGCACCAACTGAAACAACCCATAAATTCGGTGCTAAAGATGTAATGGATTTAAGTTGGAAAAACCTGTTAGATGCCTATGCCTGCACGGAATGTGGTCGCTGTGCAGACGCATGCCCCGCTAATATTACGGGTAAATTACTCAGCCCAAGAATGATTATGATGAAAACCCGCGACCGTTTGGAAGAAGTTGGGCAAAAAAGAAAAGCCATGCAAAACTGGCAGGATGATGGAAAATCATTATTACACGATTATATTACAGCAGAAGAATTAAGAGCCTGCACTACCTGTAATGCCTGTGTAGAAGAATGCCCGGTAAGCATTTCGCCACTCGATATTATTTTACAAATGAGAAGGTATTTGATTATGGAAGAAAGCAATGCACCACAGGAATGGAATAGCACATTCAGCAATATTGAAAATAATTTTGCTCCCTGGAAATTTTCGCCGGAGGAAAGAGACCAATGGGCTAATGGATAACACAGGTTTTAGAAAATTGAAGAAAATAACATTCTGTATAATTGAATAATGGCGGCAATCAGGAAAACAATACCCATAATGATATTAAGTGTTTTGGTTTCAGCTTTCATTTTTTTAACTAACCAGTTACCGCCGTACATGTAAAAGGCAAGTCCACTAATAGTACCCAAACCACAACCAATGGTAAATACATTTAATGAAGATGCCTGAGTGGGCAATACTTTTGCATTAATTAAATAGCTGCTCCAAATAAACCAAAAAGGTATTTGTGCGGGATTCAAAGCACTCATACTCAAACCTAAAACAAAACGATTTAAATTATTGTTCAATAACACATTTTTATCATCAGCTTTATTTTTAGCAACCATTACAAAACTAATAATGGCAAATACAAGAAAAAATACAACCGTTAACCAGCCAATAATAGTAAATAATAATTTGTGTGCATACATCCACTGTACCCCCACCAATACTACCCTTAAATAAACAATTTCAATGATTGCAACACCAATGGCATACCACCAGGCATTTTTAAAACTTTCTAAAATTGCAATGTGGGTAGCCGTAATACTCATGGTGCCTAATGGCAATTGTCCTAAAAAACTAACCAACCAGCCAATCAGTAATATTAATACAAAATCCATGAAAAAAAATTAGTACAGTAATGCAAATTAAAACGGTGAAAATAACATCTTTATTCAAAATACCCACTCAAAATAAATTTACAGTACATTCGTAAAAAGGTTATGTATGAAGGTACCTGTAATGGCAGATTTAGCTGCTAACGGAACCCACCCGGAAATTTTATTTTGGGTAGGATGTTCAGGTAGTTTTGATGTTCGTGCACAAAAAATTACACGTGCATTTGCTGCTATTTTAAATAAACTCAATATTCAATATGCTATTTTAGGAAAAGAAGAATACTGCACCGGCGATCCGGCTCGCCGTGCGGGAAATGAATTTTTGTTTCAAATGATGGCATATAATAATATTCATGTTTTAAATGGTTATGGCATCAAAAAAATTGTAACAACCTGCCCCCATTGCTTTAATATTTTAAAAAATGAATACCCAGAATTAGGCGGCCATTTTGAAGTAATACACCATACCGTTTTTTTACAACAATTGATGGACGAAGGAAAAATTGTAATGAAGGAAGATGGGCCTTTTAAAGGCAAAAAAATTACTTATCATGATAGCTGTTATTTAGGCCGTGCGAATGGGATATATGAAGCACCCAGAAAAGTTTTAGAAGTGTTAGATATTGCTTTAACTGAAATGAAACGATGTGGCAGTAAGGGTTTGTGCTGTGGAGCAGGTGGTGCACAAATGTTTAAAGAAGATGAGCCGGGAAATAAACGGATTAATATTGAACGCACCGAAGAAGCACTGCAAACCAATGCTAATATTATTGCAGCGGCTTGCCCATTTTGTAATACCATGATGACAGATGGTGTAAAAAACAAGGAAAA
Organism: Bacteroidota bacterium; assembly: GCA_021824365.1. Lineage (GTDB taxonomy): Bacteria > Bacteroidota > Bacteroidia > Chitinophagales > Chitinophagaceae > Hydrotalea. The sequence goes on from JAKAKY010000001.1 coordinate 50,525, forward strand.
AGAAGCTGAAGTACAGGTTTTAGATATTGCCGAATTAATTGAACAATCAATGGCATAATTAAGTATAACGCAAACTGTTCATGTATGTTTTATTCATAATTCATGAAAATACACTTCCATTTTAAAAAGTTTTTGATAGCCACCATCCTCATATTTCCGATACTGTTACTATTAGATGCAGTTTATGATATTTTGATACAAGAATGGGATACATCTACGCTATTTTCAACAGAAAACATCATTTTTAAAGCCATTGCAGCAGTTATTGGCGGCTATTTTTATGCAGTGCTTGCCCAATACAAACATCGTGAACGTTAAAATAAAATAACTATGATTAAATATGAATAGGTTGCAATAATTTTGCCACATGAATATGCAACTTGACCATTTTATTCCGGCCGATTTTTCAAACCAATCAAAAGTTTGGGTATATCAAACTAACCGACTATTATCTATTCAGGAGGCTTTACAATTAGAGCTTTTGCTTCAAACATTTACAGCCCAATGGCGCAGCCACGGCGCACCTGTTAAAGGATATGCCAATTTATTATTTGGCCGCTTTATTGTACTCATGGCCGATGAAACCGAAACGCAGGTGGGCGGATGCAGCACTGATTACAGTGTGCATTTTATTCAACAAATAGAACAACTGCTCAACATTCAATTGTTCAACAGACAAATGTTGGCTTTTATTGTTAAAAACCGGGTGGAACTATTGCCTGTTACACAATTAGAGTATGCTATCCAAAACGGTTTCATCAATCAGCATACACTTTATTTTAATAATTTGGTTGCCAACAAAAAAGAGTTGCTGGAAAACTGGATAATACCTACCGGTAAAAGCTGGCTCGGCAAACGTTTTTTTAACCTTCAACCGGCTTCAGAATGATGTATCAGGTATATGGTATTCCCAATTGCAATACAGTAAAAAAGGCATTAGACTGGCTTTCTCAACACCAGGTGCCCTACAGTTTTCATAATTTAAAAAAAGAGGGCA
>JAKAKY010000280.1 GCA_021824365.1 Bacteroidota bacterium
TATTTCCAGTGGTGGACCCGGTTCACCTTTAGAAAGTGCAGAAAGTGAATGGGATAATGCTTATTTTAAATGGTTACAATCCATTGAAACATTTAATCAAAACCAACCGAATTGGGCATTAAAAAGGCAGATTCTTTTTATATGCCACAGCTTTCAATTAGCCTGCAGATATTACCGTTTAGGTATCGTTTGTGCAAGAAAGTCTACTTCCTTTGGTGTATTTCCGGTGCACCTGTTACCTGCCGGAAAAACAGAACCACTCTTTAAAGGATTATCAGATCCATTTTATGCAGTTGACAGTCGCGACTATCAGGTAATTGCACCTAATAAACAACAAATTGAAGCCATGGGAGGTGCATTCTTAGCAATAGAAAAAGAAAGACCACATGTGCCTTACGAAAGGGCAATAATGACCATTCGGTTTAATGATTATTTTATTGGAACACAATTTCATCCGGAAGCCGATGCCGTAGGCATGCAGATGTATTTGCAAAGAGCAGATAAAAAAAAAGCAGTTATTGATGAACATGGTACCGAAAAATGGGAAAGCATGGTAGCCCAACTGCAAGACCCCGATAAAATTATGTTTACTTACCAACATATCATTCCCAATTTCTTAACGATGGCTTTAGTAGCCAAATAAACAATTGCCAGATTAATAAAGATAATCATAATAAATGGCTTTATAGAAAGAACAAATAATATTTTATGGCGGATTGTTGATATATTTATATTTTTGAAATAACCATATTATGGTGCAACATATTCGCCAGGCATTTAATCAGGCATTTACAGAAGAAAAATATTTGCATTTTTTGCAATCACTTAACAGTAAACATCCGGGTGCGATTGATTTTAGAGTAGCAGAAACACCTGTTTTCATCCCTGCAACATTTACCAGTAAAATGCTGGGTGCTTGTGAAAGTATTGTAGATATAATCACTGACAAATCATTTAAAAAACTTACAGAAAAGGCAGTTCCACCACATCTTAATGTACCCAACGAAACAAATTTTACACGGTGTATTGCATTCGATTTTGGTATTTGCCTCAATAACAATGGCGAAATTGAACCGCAATTAATTGAAATGCAGGGCTTTCCCTCTTTGTTTGCTTTTCAGTTATTATATGATGACGTGTTAAGACAGCATTTTGATATACCCCAAAACTTTTCCCCTTTTTTCAATGGCTTTGATGCCAATAGTTATACACAAATACTCAAAAAAATTATTATAGGAAATGTTGCACCTGAAAATGTAATATTGTTGGAATTATTTCCGCATCAACAAAAAACCAGAATTGATTTTTATTGCACTAAAGATTACATCGGCATTGAAACGGTTTGTCTTTCTGAATTAATCGTTGAAAATGGGAATATTTTTTATGTATTTCAGGGAAAAAAAACACCGGTATACAGAATATATAACCGCATTATTTTTGATGAATTATTACAGCAATCTGATACCGTTCAGCAAAAGGCTGCAGCTATATTTTTAAAACCTGTCAGTGCAGAATGGGTACCACATCCCAACTGGTTTTACCGCATCAGCAAATACACACTTCCTTTTTTACAACATCCAAATATTCCGGAAACCTGTTTTTTAGATAAGGTGCATCCATTACCTGAAAATTTAAGCGAATATGTGGTAAAACCTGTTTTTTCATTTGCCGGGCAGGGTGTAATGATAGATGTAACCAAAGAAAATATTGCCTCCATACCTGATCCGCAAAATTGGATTATTCAGAAAAAAGTAAATTATGCTGCTATCATTGAAACACCGGATACGCCTGCCAAAGCAGAAATAAGAGTATTTTATTTTTGGGATGATAGTTGGGGGCGCCCTAAAGCGGTAATGAATTTAGCCCGACTCAGTAAAGGAAAAATGATTGGCACCCGCTATAACAAAAATCAGGAATGGGTGGGCGGGAGCATGGCTTATTTTGAACAACTCACTTAAATTTTGTTTAAAAAGGGATGAGTGACAATTTGTAGCACAGCTTTAATAAGCGTTTAGATTACTTTTAAACATGAAGAAAAAAGTATTTTTCATCTGCGCATTCATTTGCATAACGCTAATTACTTATGCGCAGGATAATTATGAGATTCAGGTATATGGTTCGCAAACACAGCCGAAAGGTTCTGCCATGTTTGAATTGCACAGTAATTTTACTTTTCATGGAGAAAGAACAATAGTAGATGGTGTTCGGCCATCTAACCATGCCCTGCATGAAACTTTGGAAATTACGAATGGTATTACCAATAATTTTGAATTGGGATTTTATTTGTTTACCAATTACACCTCTCAATACAGTTATCAGATTATAGGCTCACACATACGCCCAAGAATTATGGCTCCACTAAGCTGGCATTTACCGGTAGGTTTAAGTCTTTCAACTGAGTTTGGATACCAAAATAAATATTACTCACCCGATACCTGGAGTATTGAAATAAGACCGATTATTGATAAACAATGGAAAAATTTATATGTATCATTTAACCCTACTGTTGGTGTTGCTTTAAAAGGTGTTGATCAGCATCAGGCACCCGGTTTTGAGCCCAACCTGAAAATGGCCTATCAATTTTTTAAGAATACCGATTTTGGCTTTGAATACTATGGGTCTGTTGGCCCCATCAATAATTTTGAACAATTGCCACAAGAAAACCACGCATTATTTTTGGTATATGACCTGGAAAATAA
>JAKAKY010000083.1 GCA_021824365.1 Bacteroidota bacterium
GTTAATTAACCCAACAGGATGTGATGCATATACCATATACCCTATTAAAACGATAGTATCTACCCTTTCAAAATGAAAGTATTTGTTATGTTATATATATTTTATTTATTTACATAAATATTATCACCGTTAAGTTTTCTTTCATTCAGTATTATTTGGCTTCCTGTTTGCTAATATATGGATGTGGGAAAAAACGGTAAAACCGTATTAGTAGTTTTATTGTTTTTGTAATTTATCACTCAATAGGTACAGTATGCTGTTCATCTTATTACTCATTATCGGGCTTGTGTTTTTTTTGCTGTTTAATGCAATTATTCACTGGTTCGAAAAAATTTAAAAACAATGCTTTTACTCTTTTTTATTGCAATAGCCGTATTTGGTTACATGTGTTATGTTTTAATACATCCTGAAAAATTTTAGTGTTATAAAGTGATGTTGTAAGTTAGTATACTGAGGGTGCGTTTAATAACTTACAACGCTTTTGTTGATTTTAAATTTTAAAATGATAAAACAATAATATGCAAATGAATACAGAAATATATGGTGTTGTTGCTATGTTTTTAGTAACGGTATTAATAGCTATACCCTTAGGCAGGTATATGGGTAAATTGTTCTTGGGTGAATTTACCTGGTTAGATGCTGTTTTCAACCCCATTGATCAATTGATTTATCGTTTAACAGGTGTTGATGCTACCATAGAGATGAATTGGAAGCAGCATTTAAAAGTATTGCTCGCTATCAATGTTGTTTGGTTTTTATTGGCTATGCTGGTATTAACTAATATGGCACATTTGCCGCTGAATCCCGATCATAATCCTTCCATGTCGGCTGATTTGGCTTTTAATACTGCAGTAAGTTTTATTACCAATACCAATTTACAACATTATTCCGGCGAAACGAGTATGTCTTATTTAGGACAATTGGTATTAATGTTATTTCAGTTTATCAGTGCAGGCTGTGGTATGGCCATTTGTATTGTTGTGTTTAAAGCCATGAAAGAAGGTACCACAAATCAACTTGGTAATTTTTATTTCTTCTTTGTAAGAAGTTGTACACGGGTTTTATTGCCAATTGCTTTTATTCTGACCATATTATTTTTATTGAACGGTATGCCCATGACGTTTAAAGGTAAAGATACCATTACCACATTACAGGGCGATACTGTTCAGGTAAGCAGAGGGCCGGTTGCAGCATTTGTTGCCATTAAACAGTTAGGAACAAATGGGGGTGGTTTTTTTGGTCCCAACTCAGCACATCCGTTTGAAAATCCTGACTATTTCACCAATATGATTGAAACAATGGCTATTTTCTTATTGCCCGTTGCATTAATATTTACAATGGGTTATGTGCTGAAAAGAAAAAAATTAGCCTGGATAATTTTCGGAATTATGACATTAGGCTTTTTCCTTTTATTAGCACCCGCAATAATGATGGAAAGAGCGGGAAATCCTTCTATTACAAAAATGGGCATCAATCATTCTCTCGGAAACATGGAAGGAAAAGAAGTGCGGTTTGGTGCAACAGCATCCGCTTACTGGGCAATTGCAACAACAGTAACCAGTAATGGCTCTGTTAATGCCATGCACGATAGTTTTATGCCCCTTTCAGGTATGTGTACTATGTTGGGGATGATGATCAATGCCTTTTATGGAGGTATTGGTGTTGGCTTTTTAAACTTTTATATTTTCATGATTTTGGCGGTATTTATCAGCGGACTAATGGTAGGTAGAACACCGGAATTAATGGGTAAAAAAATTGAAGCAAAGGAAATGAAAATAGCTATGATGGTTGCTTTGCTCCACCCTTTTTTAATTTTATCGGGTACTGCTATTGCCAGTTATGTGTATGCACACCATCCGGCTGAATATGCGGGTTGGCTTTCCAATCCCGGGTATCATGGGTTTAGCGAAATGTTATATGAATTTACATCAGCAAGTGCAAATAACGGAAGCGAATTTGGTGGTTTGGGTGGAAATACGCCTTGGTGGAATATTGCCGATGGTATTGTAATGTTGTTGGCAAGATATATACCTGTTATTGGCCCAGTTGCTATTGCAGGTATACTGGCGCAAAAAAAATATATACCTGAAAGTGCCGGCACATTAAAAATAGATACGCTCACATTTGGAATAATGGTAATAGCTGTAATTCTTATTGTTGCCGCTCTATCATTTTTTCCTGCACTTACTTTAGGGCCTGTAGCTGAATACTTTTCATTTCATTAAAAAATTGATACAATGGATCATAATATATCTAAACGAGTATTGAACAAAACTTCATTGGCAGGGGCATTCAAACAATCATTTCTAAAGTTAAACCCTGCCACTATGATTTTAAACCCCGTAATGTTTACTGTTTGGGTTGGAACGTTGGTAATGGCTGGTGTGTGTATATGGATAGCTATTGGCGAAAATAATCAGGGAAGTTTAATTTACAATGTAACTGTTACTATTATACTGTTTATTACTTTACTGTTTGCCAATTTTGCCGAAGCAGTGGCAGAAGCACGTGGCAAGGCACAAGCCAACAGTTTAAGAAAAACCAGAGAAGATTCACCTGCAAAATTAATTTTACCTGTTGGTGAAATGTATGTGAATGAAGTAATTGTTGTTCCTGCATCGAAACTAAAAAAGGGAGATATTTTTATATGTGAAACGGATGATATTATTCCTGCTGATGGCGAAATAGTTGAAGGCATAGCCACTATTGATGAAAGTGCTATTACCGGCGAAAGTGCACCGGTAATAAGAGAAGCGGGTGGTGATAAAAGCAGTGTTACAGGCGGTACAAAAGTACTGAGCGATAATATTAAAGTGAAGGTAACCAGTGAACCGGGCGAAAGTTTTTTAGATAAAATGATTGCCCTGGTAGAGGGAGCATCACGCCAAAAAACACCTAACGAAATTGCCTTAACTATTTTATTGGCAGGCTTTACACTGGTTTTCATCATTGTTACGGTAACATTAAAATCGTTTGCCGATTATGCACATACACCCATAACAATTGCAGCATTTATTTCTTTATTTGTTTGTTTAATACCAACCACTATAGGTGGTTTATTATCTGCCATTGGTATTGCGGGAATGAATAGGGCATTGAAAGCCAATGTAATAACCAAAAGTGGTAAAGCAGTTGAAACAGCAGGCGATATTGATGTATTACTATTAGATAAAACCGGTACTATTACCATCGGTAACAGAAAAGCAACACAATTTTATCCGGCTGGCAATGTTGATATGGAATATTTTAAAAGGCTGGTTGTAATGGGATCTCTTTCCGATCAAACACCGGAAGGGAAATCTATTATTGAATTAGCAGCATTAGATATCAACAAAATACAACCGGGTGATTCAACTTTTATTCCATTTACAGCAGAAACAAGGTGTTCCGGTATTGATGTAAACGGTATGCGTATTCGCAAGGGTGCTGCTGATGCTATTAAAAAAATTTGTATCAATGCTGGTAAAAGTTTTCCCGATGATGTGTATGCAATTGTTCAATCTGTATCTGCAAATGGAGGTACTCCATTAGTAGTTTCCGAAAATGAAAAAGTAATGGGTGTAATTGAATTACAGGATATTATTAAAACTGGTATTAAAGAGAGATTTGAACGCTTACGCAAAATGGGTATTAAAACAGTAATGGTTACAGGCGATAATCCGTTAACAGCCAAATTTATTGCCGAAAAAGCAGGCGTTGACGATTTTATTGCAGAAGCAAAGCCTGAGGATAAAATGAACTATATTAAAATAGAACAGGCTTCAGGCAGGTTGGTTGCCATGATGGGTGATGGAACCAATGATGCGCCTGCATTGGCTCAGGCAGATGTTGGTGTGGCTATGAATAGTGGAACTCAGGCCGCCAAAGAAGCAGGTAATATGGTTGATTTAGATAACGACCCAACTAAACTGATTGAAGTAGTAGAAATTGGGAAACAACTATTAATGACACGAGGCACTTTAACAACATTTAGTATTGCTAATGATGTGGCGAAATATTTTGCCATTGTGCCTGCTTTATTTATTACTTATATACCTGCTTTACAGGGTATTAATATTATGCATTTGCATAGCCCGCAAAGTGCTATTCTTTCTGCGGTAATTTTTAACGCCATTATCATACCCATGCTTATTCCATTAGCCTTGCGAGGGGTTGAATACAGGCCAATTGGTGCTAGTGCATTATTGCGTCGTAATTTGTTGATTTATGGTTTGGGTGGAATTATTGCTCCATTTGTTGGCATTAAAATCATTGATATTATTGTTTCATATTTTATATAAATGTTTATGAAAAACTATTTGTTACCTGCCATTCGTTTAACACTGGTTTGTTTATTACTTTTTTCTGTGTTGTATACCACATTAGTTTGGTGCGTTGCTCAAATTACGCCAGATAAAGGTGAGGCAGCCATTTGGATGGTGCATGGAAGAAAGATGTATCGAAATATAGGTCAGAAGTTTTCAGATGATAAATATTTCTGGTCAAGGCCCTCTGCTGTTAATTACAATGCCGCAGCAGCAGGTGCCAGTAATAAAGGGCCAAATAATTCGGAATACTTACAAACTGTGCAACAAAATATTGACTCCTTCCAATTGCATCATCCGGGTACTCCTGTTTCTGCTATTCCCTCCGATTTGGTTACGGCCAGTGGTAGTGGCTTAGACCCGAATATTAGTGTGCAATCTGCATATATACAAATAACCAGAATTGCACAGGTAAGACAAATTAATCCATCTATAATAGAAACATTAGTTCATATGCATATCCAAAAGCCGTTATTAGGCATTTTTGGCCCCGAATCAGTAAATGTATTGGAGCTCAATATTGCTTTAGATTCATTAACCAATCATTGAGAAACAATTATTCATGCTCCTTTAATTAATGCAATTTAAATAATTGTATGAAAAAATTAATCTGCTTTTGTTTTTATATCATTTCAGGATCGGCGCAGGCACAAACAGATTCACTGAATGAAAAATTGCAGGTAAGTGGCTATGTGGATGTTTATTATGCATACGATTTTGCAAATCCTGCCAATCATACCAGGCCGGCATTTTTATATAGTTATAACCAACACAATGAAGTGAATTTAAATTTGGGCTATATAAAGGCAGCCATCTCAGAAAAAAATTTCAGAGCCAATATTGCATTTGCTGCCGGCACTTATATGAATGCTAATCTCTCAGCTGAGAAAGGCGTAATGAAAAATATTTTTGAAGCCAACGTTGGCGTAAAACTTTCTGATAAAAAAGAGATTTGGGCAGATGCCGGAATTTTTACTTCGCATATCGGATTTGAAAGTGCTATTGGAAAAGATGGCTGGACTTTAACCAGAAGTATTTTGGCAGAGAATTCACCTTATTATGAAAGTGGTGTAAGGTTGGCTTATACAACCCATAGCCAAAAATGGTATATGGCTTTATTGTTGTTAAATGGATGGCAAAATATAAGCAGAATCAATGGCAATAATACCCCGGCTTTTGGCCATCAATTAATTTATAAACCCAGCAATAACATTACACTGAATAGTTGTTCTTTTATTGGCAATGCACTTCCCGATAGTATTCGGGCAATGCGTTATTTTCATAATTTGTATGGCATTGTACAATTAACTCCTCAATGGGGTATAACTGCCGGTTTTGATATAGGTGCACAACAAGCAACTCATAGCAGTGCTTATCATTTTTGGTATGCTTATGTGTGCATACTACAATGGAAGCCATCACCCAAACATGCTTTGGCTGTGCGAATTGAAAATTATAATGACCCCAATAATGTAATTATCCCGGTCGGTTTTCAAAAAGGTTTTAATACTTTTGGTTATTCCATTAATTATGATAAAGTAATTACTTCAAAGTTTTTATGGCGAATAGAGGCAAGAGATTTATATGCTACTGAAAATTATTTTAATAATAACAATATACCTGTTCACAACAATTTTGCAATCACCACTTCCATTTCAATAGTATTATAATGCCGGCAAAAAATGAAACTGTACAACATTTTTTAAACTTGATTAAAAAGTCTAAACGCGGTAAGCTTAAAATTTACATTGGCATGAGTGCCGGTGTTGGTAAAACTTACCGCATGTTGCAGGAAGCACATGCATTGTTGAAAAATGGAATTGATGTAAAAATTGGGTATATAGAAACACATCAGCGTAAGGAAACGGAGGCACTACTTTTTGGCTTACCACAAATACCCCGCCGAAAATTATTTTACAAAGGTAAAGCCTTAGAAGAGTTAGATGTTGCTACCCTCATACAATTAAGGCCTGAAGTAGTAATAGTAGATGAATTAGCACATACCAATATTGAAGGAAGTAAAAATGAAAAAAGATGGCAGGATGTGATGGAAATTTTAGATGCAGGAATTAGTGTAATTAGCGCAGTGAATATTCAACACATTGAAAGCCTGAATGAAGATATAAAAAAAATTACCGGAATTGAAGTAAAAGAATGCATTCCTGATAGTGTATTAAATCAGGCAGATGAAGTGGTGAATATTGATCTTACTGCAGATGAATTGATTAACCGGTTAAAAGAAGGTAAAATTTATACATCCGATAAAATACCTTCGGCATTAAAAAACTTCTTTCAGAGCGAACATATTTTGCAATTAAGAGAATTGGCATTGAAGGAAGTAGCATCGCAAGTAGAGCGAAAAGTGGAAACAGAGGTGGTGAAAAATAATGTGCTGAAGCATGAACGCTTTTTAGCATGTATCAGTTCGAATGAATATACAGCCAAAACAGTGATTCGTAAAACTGCAAGATTGGCTAATTATTACAATTCAAAATGGTTTGTATTATATGTTCAAACCCCTAAAGAAAGCCCGGAACGAATACCATTAGATAAACAGCGGCACTTAATCAATAACTTTAAATTGGCCACTGAATTAGGTGCAGAAATTATAAAAGTAACACATAATAATATTGCAAAAATAATTATTGAACAATCTGAAGAACGTTTAATAACTACTATTTGCATAGGTAAACCGCATCTCAGTTTGTACCGCTTAATTCTTGCAACCAATGTTTTTAATGAGTTATTAAAAAAATTATCTTCCAGCAAAATAGATCTTGTTATATTAAGTTGAAGCCATAATTTGAAAAATTGAATTCAATTAATCATTTTGCTGTTAAAATTAATACCATGTTCAAAGTGCCAATGCGAAAAATATTATGGGTTTAAATTAAACTGTTTAAACGTATGAAAACAAAATTAAAATTGTCAATAGGTATCGGGTTACTATTTGTAATGATAGTTCTGCTTACTGCTCTGGGTATTTTTTATATCAATAAACTTTCTACTGACTCAAAAAATATACTTGTAGCCAACTACAATACCATAGATTATTCCCGAAACATGGAAATTGCCTTAAATAATGGAATAGAACATAAGAATAATCTTCAACTCTTTTTAAGTAGTATACAAAAACAACAAAAAAATGTTACTGAAATGGGTGAAAAAGAATTAACCGATACGCTTTCTAATCATTTTCAACAGCTGATTTCAAATCCTGAAGATTCTATTTTATTAAAACAAACCAGAAATGATATCTCAAATATTATGCTGTTAAACATGCAGGCAATTCAGCGTAAAAGTAATATTGCCAACTTAACTGCTCAAAAATCTGTTTTTTGGATAACACTATCCGGCACCATTTGCTTTTTAGTGGCATTTGTTATGTTCGTTAATTTGCCTGGTAGCATTGCCAACCCAATTAGAGAACTAACGGATAGTATTAAACAAATTGCAGCGCAAAATTATTCGCAAAGAGTTCATTTTTCCGGACATGATGAATTTGCAGAATTGGCATCTTCATTTAATACCATGGCTGAAAAGTTGGAAGAATATCAGCTTAGTAATTTAGATAAGTTGATGATAGCCAAAAAAAGAATAGAAACGCTCATTGATAATCTAAAGGATCCGATTATTGGTTTGGATGATGCGAAAAGAGTCATTTTCATGAATAACACAGCATTGCAAATTACCGGTTTAAAAGATGAAGCCGTAATGGGTAAATTTATTCAGGATATAGCAGTTAAAAATGATTTAATACGGAACCTGATACAGGAAATGTTTGTTGAATCTGTTTCACAAATGGTGAAGAAGCAGCCTATTAAAATTTATGCAGATGGTAAAGAAAGTTATTTTGAAAAAGAAATTATACCCATACGAATTGTACCAACCGGCGAAACAAAAGAAAAATTAATTGGCAATGTAATTTTGCTTCAAAATATTACACCATATAAAGAATTAGATTTTGCTAAAACAAACTTTATTGCTACTATATCTCATGAATTGAAAACACCTTTATCTTCCATACAATTGAGTGCTTCTTTGTTAAATAATAAACAACTTGGAAGTGTTAATCAAGAACAAGCTGATTTGATTGAAAGTATACAAGAAGATACCACCCGTTTATTAAAAATAACTGGTGAGTTATTAAAGTTATCTCAATTAGAGAGTGGAACAATTGAACTTGCCATCATTGAATGTTCACCTTATGACATTGTGCAATATGCTATTGAAGTGAACCAAAAGCTGGCAACACAAAAAAATATTCAGTTGAATCTTCAATTATCTCAAAATTTGCCTTTAGTACTGGCAGATAAAGAAAGAACTTCTTGGGTATTGTCTAACCTGGTATCCAACGCCATTCGATACTCCTATGAAAATTCAGCAATAGAAATTTCAGTGCAGCAAATAAATCATAAGGTACAATTTTATGTTCAGGACTTTGGTGTTGGCATTGCACCACAATACCTGCACAAAATATTTGATCGGTATTTTCGGGTACCGGGTAACAGAAGTGAGGGTACCGGTTTAGGATTGAGTATTTGTAAAGAATTTATGGAAGCACAAGGTAGTACTATTCATGTAGGTAGTGATTTTGGTTCAGGAAGCACTTTCTCATTTGAATTGCCTGTTTCTGATAATACAAATATTGAAAATTCACTTTAATTGTTTTTGGGCAATAGTAACAATAAAAGGCTGCCTCACTTTTGAGACAGCCTTATTCCGGTTTTTTTAATTCTATTCATTCCCGGCCACCTCTTTCATCATTTCTTTTACTGCAGCTGCTAATTGGTCATCTTTTCCAAACAATACATCATTGTAGGGATTGTCTACATCAATGTCCGGATTAATTTGCAAATTTTCTGTTGGCCTTCCTTCTTTACCAATAGTGGCAATCATGGGTATGCCAAAAACAATGGTAGGGTCTATTTGTGTTTCCCACCAAACAGCTGTTCCTGTGCCGGGTACAGGTTTCCCGATTAATTTACCAATAGCATTGGCACGATAAGCATAGGGGAATAAAAATGCATCGCTATAATTACTTTCACTCATTAATACACAACTGGGTTTGGTCCATTTACCTGCAGGCTCACCACCGATGGCTTTAAAGCCATAGGGTGCAAAACTGAGGTATTGTTTGCCTTTTAAGAAAGTAACTAAGTCGTCGTGTAACCAGCCTCCGCCATTAAAACGGGTATCAACAATCAGTGCTTTTTTGTTATAATTCTTGCCCATTACCTTATCAAAAAAATTCCGGTAGCTTGGGTCATTCATGCCTTGTATATGTACATAGCCTATTTGTCCGTTACTTAGTTTGTCTACCATTTCGGCCATGGTATTAGTCCAGCGTTTGTATAATAGTGCATTTTCTTCACCAATGGTAATGGGTTTAACAGTTTCTTCCCAAGTGGCTTTGGTAGCGGGGTTATACACTTGTAACAAAACATTTTTACCGGCTTTTCTGTTTAAAAAGCTATTCCAGTCGGTAGCATCGGTAATATTTTCACCATCAATCGCCATGATGATATCACCTGCTTTTATTTTGCTGGAAGCTTTATCAACAGGTCCGCCTTTTATTACTTCAGTAATTTCTAATCCGTTGCCGTTTTTCATTTCATTATAAAATAATCCTAATGAGGCAGTATTGTCACCATCGGGATTACGTGGTGTATAGCGGCCACCCGTATGCGATGCGTTCAATTCGCCCAATAATTCACTTAACAATTCCTGAAAGTCGTAGTTGTTGTTAATATGGGGTAAAAAGCGGGCATAATCTGTTTTGTACATTGCCCAGTTAACACCATGTAATTTGGGGTCATAAAATTTCTTTTGTACCTGGCGCCAGGCATGTTCAAAAATATAAGTGCGTTCACCAGGGGTATTCAATACCATTTCTCCGTTAATGGTAACGGGATTTACCTTGCCGCCTTCTACATCTACTTTCATCAACTTGCCGCCGCCTAACACAAAGAGCTGTTTACCATCTTTGCTCAATTCCATATTTCCACCACTACTTAATTTGGTAAGCAGTTTCATTTCTTTGGTACGGGTATCCATTTGCCATAAATCGGCACCCTGCTCAAAACGGGCTAATAAAAACAATTTACTGCCATCAGCCGATAATTTATAATCATCTAAATTCATAGAGGCATTGGTAAGCCTGACTTTCTGATGGTCTAAGTTGCTAAAATCCAATACCACATTTTCTTTCTTTATGATGGTATCCTTGTTTTCTTTTTCTTTCAACAGCGCAGCATCTTCTTTATTCAGTTGAAATTGATCGTAGGCTGATTTATCGAAGAATAAAGCGTACACATCTGCTTCCTTCGGCCCTTGAATAGCTAATGAACGTTTACCTTCTTTATCAGATGTAAACAATAACGCTTTGCCACCCAATGCCCATTGCTGACGGTTATTGCTAAAACCACTTTGGGTTATATCTGTTCCGGTAGCATCTGTTCCATCTGCTTTAAACACCAATATGGCACCACCGCTTAAACCAAATACACCTTTACTGCTTCTAACGGCTATCCATTTGCTGTCGGGGCTCCATTCATAGCGCTGGTCGCCATCACTGTATGAAAAATTCTGGCCGGCGGGTAAAATGGTAGTACTTATTTTGGTGGCTAAATCAAATACCCTGAGTGTATTGCGTTCTTCCAAATAAGCAATTTTTTTGCCATCCGGTGAAGGCATAGGTTGAAATTCTTCTTTTTCTGTAGCAATTACCGGTTCTTCTTTAATTAAAGTAGACGCATAAAAATAAGGTTCATCTTTACGGGCAATAGTTGCTTTTAAAATATCCCAACTGTTACCCCTTTCTGCTGCATAGTACAAAGTTCTACCATCGTGTGCAAATACCACCATTCTTTCCTGTTGCGGGGTATTGGTAATGCGTTTGGTATAACTTCCATCGGTGCTGGTTACAAACACTTCGCCTCTAAAAACAAACGCAATTTCCTTACCGTTAGGCGAAATACTCATTTCTGTTGCGCCTCCATTAATGGTTATATTTTTTTCAACATTCCCTCTTGTATCTGCATTTATGGTAATGTTTACTTTTTCCGGCTTGCCATCAGGCTTTAAAGTATATATTTCGCCATTCCACGAAAAACAAAGCGTGTTGTTGTTAGAACGGGAAAGGTGCCTTACGGGATAATCTTTAAAATCGGTGAGTTGTTGTTCTGCAATTTTTAATTGCAGGGGCATTTTGTAAATATTTTGGGTGCCGTTTTTCTCACTTAAATAATATACATATTGGTTATCGGCAGAAAAAACAGGTTCTCTGTCTTCACCAATAAAGCTGGTTAATTTTCTATAATTTTTTGTTTGGAAGTTGTACAGCCAAATATCACGGGTTACGCTACTGGTATGGTGTTTGCGCCAGGGGTCTTCATATCCTTTTCTATCCTGAAACACCATTTCTTTTCCATCATTGCTGTAATGTACATTTTCAGTACCGGCTGTATTTAAAAGAATATTTCTGCCGCTGCTTACC
>JAKAKY010000084.1 GCA_021824365.1 Bacteroidota bacterium
ATTCTGGTTTTTTCAAAAATTTGCTTTGCGACATGCTAGGCCGGTAAGCCACCTGCGAAAAAAAAGAAGTACGCTTATTGTCAAATGTGTACCTGGTTAATCCAGTAGGATCGCCTGGGTCTGCATAACTGGCATTACCAATATTCGCCTTATTCCATTGTGCTTTAATATCGAGCGTACCTTTAATACCTTCTATCGGATTGATATAAGAAAAATCTAAAGCATACATAGTTGCTTTCACAGATTTATAATTGTAACTGGTATCTCCTACATTTCCATAGCGGTAAGAAAACCCAATTTCAAGAGAAGAATTTTCTATGGGCAACAGACCCACACGGCCACCATAAGACAATTTTTTACTTTGTACATCTACATTGCCATAACTAAGAGTGCCTTGTTTGGAGGGCATGGCGGGATCAGTTATTAATGCAGCATTATTACTTACAAAAAAACTATAATTAATTTTAGATGCCCCTACTGGAGCCCCTCCGCGAAAATCTAAACCAACTTCAGATATAGGGGCAAAAGCCAGTTCATCTTCACCATTGGCCAATGGTACGGTTGGTAATTTATTAATCCAGGAAGGATGCAGCCTGTCCTGGTAAATGCCAAAAGGTGCTAAAAATTTTCCGGCTCTGATTGTTAAATATTTATTCACGAAGAAAGAAGCATCTGCATAGCCCAATTCTATACTTGTTGTATTACCCATAATGGCTGTTTCCATTTCAACCTCCACTAAAATTCTTTCATTTGGTTTCCATAATAATATCGGAGTGAATCCAACATCTGAAAATGTTGACTGATTTTTTGAAAACTTACCGGTAAAAGTTGTAAATCCTGTTATTAAAAACTTACTGTCTCCTGCAACTTGTACCTGTGTACTATTTTTTATCAGGCTGTCAATTAACTCCTGGTTGTACTGTTGCGCATAAATTTGCGGACTGATTATCAACCCGCCAATTGCAAACAGGATGATTATTAATTTAGGTTTCATATAAACAGTTTTTAGTTGATTAAATTATTTGCCGAGTGTTCGTATATAATTCACCACCTGCCAGCGTTGTTCATCTGTAAGGGATTTTTTGGTTGATGGCATTGGCTTTCTTCCTTCTTTAATTTTCCAGAAAAGCTCCCCATCTGTCTGATTTTTTACTTTCGGTGTATTGAAGCTTTCCGGAGCTTTATCCAGGTCTGCACTTTTCGGCCCATTACCCAATCCATTTTTACCATGGCATTGTAAACATTCCTTTATGTAAATAGTCTTTCCGGCAGCAAGAGATACGGCATTTGCCGGAATGGGGTTCTTTATATTTTTTGCAGATTCCGGTGCTTTCCATTCACTTTGTTTCGGACTGAATGATGCTAAAACCAGGCAGATAGCAAAAAAGACGATGCCAATAAAAACTGATTTTGTTAGCGGCTTGCATTTTAAAAGATTTTTCATGTTTCTTAATTTTAATTGTTAATAATTATTTAGTAATATTTTTTGTTTGCTTTTATGCTGATGTTTTCTTTTCAATCTTTTCAATTTTAGTTATCTGATAAACTACAAATCCATAAGTAAACCAAATACCTCCGAAAATGATGCTGAAAGAGATCATTAAAATGATTGGGGCCTTTGGCTCCCACAGTGCACGGGGAAAAGGATTTTTTTCAACAACCAAAGGTTCTCCCCATTTTGAAACAGAAGTGGCTTCCACATTTCCATAAACTTCATTATCTGTTATACTTGCCACCAATACTATATTTCCTTTTTCATCTCCTTTTATTTCTTTGGGAAAATTAAAAATTGCCACACCCCTGTCATCTGTTGTTACCTTTGCTTCATCACTTAAAGGCATTATGCCGAACAACCGTTGAATACCAAAATTTACTTCCACATTTGGTATCGGTTTTTGTTCTCCATCAGGCAGTATCTCTGTTGCAAGAGCAGATATCAATCTGGATGAATCTACTTCAGATAAACTTAGTACGAGCCTGGCATCTTTTACAGAAGCCTGCGCTTCGGCATCTTCATATACTTTATCATTTTCAATTTGTGCGATGATAGTAATACCCGATGTATCTATGGGAATTTTTTTTGGAAAATGAATGCTTGCTTTACCTCCTTCATTGGTTAAAGTTTCACCCAAAAATGATTTTCCGGCTATTGTGGATGTATAAAAACTGATTTTGATGCCTGGCACAAAAACCAGCTTCCCGCTATCATTCTTTGCAGATACATTGGCCACAATTGTTCTTACTCCGGCCGCATTCTTATAAAAAGATAACTCAACTATAGCTGTCTTTTTTTTATCAACCTGCTGCCCCCTGGTATATGAAGTACTCCAAATCAAAACAGTAGCTGCAATGAGTAAAGCAGATTTAAATACAATCTGATTTTTAAAAGTAAGTTTCATTTTTAATTTTTTTTGTCAGTTATGATATAGCTACCTGTACGTTTTCTTTCTCATTTCTGATGGCATTATCAACCTGTTTATACTTTTCTTCAATCTCTCTCCCTTCCTTCACTTCCCAAATGGAAACGATGGGGAAAATTTTAGCAAACAGTGTTATCACCAGGAAGATACCTGCCAATGCCCCAAAGGTGATAGACCATTCAACCCAGTTAGGAAAATATTGTGTCCATGATATCGGCACATTCTGGATGGGTAAGTAAGGATGTAAAAGAGTTGGTATAACGATGATATATCTTTTCACCCAGGCTCCAATCACGATAACGACACATACAATACTTGCCATAACAGGTGTTCGTCCTTTAGGGAAGGCAAGGATTATGGCTGGCAGTAATACGGTGCCAAATTGAAGCGTCCAAAAAACGACAGAATAGCTACCACTAAATAAGTCTTGCAATAAAAATCCTTCTGTGCTTGCCATCTTATAAGCAGGTACTGCATACTCGTTCAAATTGAAATAGGCATAGATAAGCGTTAGCGCCAGCACTATTTGCCCCATATAGTTAAACTGTTTTTTGGTGATATATTTTTCCAAATGATACATCTTGCGGAAGGCTGCCATAATAAGTACTACGGCTGCCGAACCGGAGTAAAGGGCTCCTGCCACGAAGTAAGGCCCGAATACAGTACTGTTCCATCCGGGGCGAAGCGTCATGGCAAATATGTACCCAACTACTGTATGCACCGAAACTGCAATAGGAATAATAATGATGGTCATTATATGCATGGCTTTTTCCAGCCGTTTCCAATTATTCGGTGTATCCTTCCACCCAAGCGAAAATTTTCTGTAAATCCATTTTCGGAACTGCGAAGCATTAGCAGATAACCTGTCACGGCAAAGAGCAATATCGGGTATCATAGGTAAATACAAAAACAAGGAACTACCAACAAAATAAGTTCCGATACAAATAATATCCCATAAAAGAGGAGATTGTAATCTGCCAAAAATTACTAAATTAAATACCCGGTCAGGACGTCCCATATCAATAACAGGCATGATGCCTCCAAAAAGTAACGACACCCATGTAAGCAGTTCTGCCGAACGGGTAATGGGCCTTCTCCATTCTTTATTGGTGATCCTGAGAATAGCAGATACCAGTGTACCGGAGTGGCTTATTCCAATGAAGAATACAAAAGTGGAAATGTAGAGTCCCCAGGATACATAATTACGCATAGCAGTTGTTCCTAACCCAAAATATATTTGCCTGATGTAAATTGCCACTCCCCATGCTGCGATGATAAGAAGAAATCCAATCCACAAACGATTGAAAGGGCTGTACTTACCTATCGGCTTTAGGAAATCATTTTCAATGCTTGTTACATTATTGTTGCTGGTAATTATGATATTTTTATTTTCCATATAATTTCTTTTTACATGTTCATTGATTTATGATTTTGATTTTTCTTTTCTCCTTCTTTTTCATTATTCATGTCCGGGATTGGATACTTCCGGTTTTTTGGCGGCAGATAATAGACTCTTGGTTTTGTTCCTAATTCTTCTAAATACCTGTATGCAGCATTATCTTCCAGTAATTTGCTTAACTGTACCGTTACACCAGCGCTGTTTGTAACAGCATCTTCGTTTTCATCTCCCATATAAATTGCGCCCATCGGGCAACCCACTACACAAGCAGGCAATTTGCCTTCTCTCATTACATGAGGGCAGAAATCACATTTTTCTACAGTTCCAACTTTGCGTGGAAAACTTTGTTCGGGAGAATAAGGAATACTTTTTTCTTCTGCTGATTCTACGGGCCTGTCCCAATTAAAAAAGCGGGTAGAATAAGGACAGGCCACCATGCAAAACCGGCACCCGATACATCTTTCATTATCAATGAGCACAATACCATCCTGGCGTTTAAATGTTGCATTAACCGGACACACTTTAGTGCATGGAGGATTATCGCATTGAAAACAGGGTTTTGGAAAATAATAGGGAGCCAATTCTGCACCATCCTGCATTGTAAACACTTTTATCCATTCACGATCCGGAGGTGTAAAGTGCATTTTCTGACAAGCTTTAGTGCATTCACCACATCCATCGCATTTAGCCAGGTCAATTACCATTACAAATTTTTTACCGGCAATTCCTTTTCTTGCTTCAGCATTGCTAACGGGCATGCTGTGTTCATGACTTATATGCGTACTATCCACTTCAACTAATTTCCCATCTGGGGTCAATACTTTGACCTTGCTTGTTTCCTGCTTGCATGAAACAAAGGAATTGATCAGTGAACCGCCTATCAGGCCGGTAGCTACGGTTGCAACTGAGGATTTAAGAAAATTTCTTCGATTGTTATCCTTATTGTGAAGGGTCATAAGTTTAATTTTTTTTAATGTAAAACACAAAATATTACCTTGCATAATTGACTGTTATTGTTATAGTATAACAGTCCTTATTATCTTATTATTATAAAATACTCTTTTAAATAGCCCGGTGACAGGTATTGTATTAGTTTATTTAAAGCATTGCTTATTGGCTATGCAGTAAATAAAATTGTAGTAGGTATGTAACAATAGATGATTGCTGCACTGTACATAAGTGCTTTAAAGATTTAAATGCGAAAAACACAATCAGAGAGATATACGGGGATTTTGGAATCTCGAAAATGATGCGTATAATAACGAGAAATTATTCTTTTGGAAACAGGTGAAAAAGTATTTTTAGTTTCAAAAAATACCAAAAAACCGGCAGAAGAAAAATTTGTTTTGGGAATAGATATTTTGCCGGTAGTTTTTTGGTCTTTCTGTAATTTAACTAATTTTTGTTCGTCTTTGCAGCAGCCTTTTTTAGAAGAATTAGCTTCACGGTTCATACCACAAAAACTGCATGTATTTGAGCTATTGCCAAATAATTCGTATTTCACAATTTTACCCATGCAATAGTGCTTATGTACATTTATGCCTATTGAGTAGGTAATATGTAGTAATGCTATTATGGTTATTAAAATCTTTTTCATTTGTCAATAACTGCGAGAGAAATAACTACTTAGTGTTTCAGCTGTAAAAGTAATTGAGTTTTTACCTATAAAAAATGATTTTTATCATAGAAAATCATTTTTGTCCGATTAAAATCAGGAATATTTAAGGGCTAAAAAAGGGCTGGCTTTTAAGAACCGTCCCAATTAGTTATTTTAGGGTTACCACACAACCAAAATAACTATGGGCGAAACTAAAAAATTTCCTGTACAGCCGGTAATATATCAAATATTCAGATGTTATACCAGGTTCAATCATCAACGCAACGAACCGAAAACATCACTCGAACCGTTATTATAAAGGCTGCCGCTTCGGGTTCATTTGGTGAGCTTGTTGTACGGTGTATTCAGCTACTGTAATGGGCTTCGGGCATGTAAAGGTTGTTCCATCCGGGACCGGATAAAGCGCCGGCCCGCAGTACTGTATCAGATGCGAATAATAA
Source organism: Bacteroidota bacterium (assembly GCA_021824365.1). Classification (GTDB taxonomy): domain Bacteria; phylum Bacteroidota; class Bacteroidia; order Chitinophagales; family Chitinophagaceae; genus Hydrotalea. The sequence goes on from JAKAKY010000084.1 coordinate 5,878, forward strand.
GTGCAGCTATCAGGTTTTTGAAACGATTTATTACGGATTACTCAGGCCAGTACCATAGTTTTATCTCGGACAGCCGGTTGAAGGGATTAAGTATCCGCAACCTGAAGACCATTTCTTTTATTATTAAGCAATAACTTTTAATTACATAAAAAATCAGCCTACATTTTCATACCTGCCATTGGGTTAGCTCCTTTTTTAAAAATAAATTCGCTATTTATTAAATATGCGCCCGTAATAACCACAATGTCTCCAACTTGAAGTCCCGATTTTATTTGAACTCTTTCGCCCTCTTCCACACCTAATTCAACCATACGATTCTTAAAGGAGTGATTGGCTGTTTGCACCCAAACCGATGCTCCTGTTTTAGTGCGAAGTACGGCATTGGACGGTAAGGTTAAAGCAGATACTTTTTTTTCTTTTAAAATAACATTAGCAGGCATACCCGGTTTTAGTAAATTTTGATAATTAGGTACAGTAACACGTAATAGGGTAATGCGTGTTTGCGGATTAATTTCCGGATTCACAAACTCAATTGCACCAGTTACTTCTTTACCCGGTAAATTAGGAAACCGAATGTTGGCAACAGCATTCATTGCTATTTGCGATAATTGCGAGGTATACACTTGTGCTTCTGCCCAAAGTGTTGATAAATCTGATAAGCGAACTATAGTACCCCCTTCCTGAACATATTCACCTTCTTTTATATCTAATGTTGTAATATAGCCTGATATAGGGCTATAAAAAGTTGTAACAGGTGTTGTGCTTTTTTGGGCAGCTATCTCTTTTATTTGATTTTCGGATAGCCCCCACAACAGAAGTTTGTTTTTTGTGGATTTTATAATTGCATTAAAACTAATAAGTGAGGTATCAATTATTTTCTGTTTATCTAATGCTAACAAATATTCTTGCTTGGCATCATTCAACTCTTCACTGTAGATATCGAATAATTTATCTCCTTTCCTTACATAATCGCCTAAATTTTTAAAATATAGCCGTTCAATTCTTCCCATTACTCTGGCACTTACAGCATTGATTTTACGTTGATCAATGTTGAGTGCCGCGGTAAGTACTATTTGGTCGCCAATCGCTTCATTTCTAATAGTGTCGGTTGTTATATTGCCTAATTGTATTTGTTCATCAGTCAGTTTCACTTCATTATCATCTTTCTCACCCCCTTTTTTTACTTCTATCAATTTCATGCCACAAATAGGGCAATTGCCAGGCTTATCTAACATAACTTGTGGATGCATTGAGCAGGTGTAATATACATCATTCATCACCATATTGTGTGCTGTATGATTTGTAATTTTAGTATTGTTGTTTTTACAGGCTATTAATGCAAGCATTAGCCCAATTGCGATAAATAACTTTTTCATTTATATAATTTATATTATTGTTTTTCACTATTTTTATTTCTTGTTTTTATGAAGCTCTCACTATCCATTAAAAATTGTGCATTAGCTGCAACAGAATCTTTAACTGTTATACCTCCTGTGATTTGAATTAGATTTTTATAGCTAACTCCTGTATTTACTTTTATAGCTTTATATCCGTTATCTTTTTTCACAAACACCACATATTCAAGCCCAAGCCATAGCACCGCTTCTTTTGGTAGCCATTCGGCCCTTACTGAATTGCTGAAGATTGTAGCACGTAATTGGCTGCCAATGGGTAACTGTAACATGCTGTTATCAACATTTATCCTTGCTGTTAAAGTTTTACTGCCGGGTCTGAAGAAGGGTTCAATAAAATAAATAGATCCACGAAAGTCTTTATCAGGCTTAGACTCGGGTACAATTCGCACTTTATTGCCTATTTGAATAAAAGGTTGATCCGAAGGAAAAATATTTAATAAAGCCCATATTTTATTAGGATTATACACTTCAAAAACGGTTTGTCCTCTTTGTACATACATGCCTTCTTTTAAGCTTAATTCTTGCGTGGTTAATGATGTTGCTTCGTTCATTGAAGGAGATTCGGGAATAGCATTATTGTTATCCATATTAGATGATTCGTGAATATGGCCAGAATAATGGCTGTAAACAGAAACAGTAAGTAGTGCAGTTTTAGTAGTTATTATTTGTTGTAATTGTTCTTTAGGAAAACCGAGTAATAATAATCTTTCTTTAGCTGCTTCAATTAATGAGCTATTGGCAGGATCATTTTTCAACATAAAAATCAGATTTTGTTGGGCTGTAAGCAATTCCGGGCTATATATATCCATAATCTTTTGCCCTTTTTTAACTAACTGATAGCGATAACGTATATACAATTTTTCAATTCTGCCGCTTATCCGTGATGATATTGATCCAACTTCAGTTGTATTGTAAGCAGTATAACCGAGTGCATTAATTTCTATTTTTTCGTTATTTTTCAGTAAAGTTGTAGCAGGTATTGTAGAAATTACATAGCTGTTGGTTGGTAGTAATAGTAAGCTGGTTAAAGAAGTGTCTTGTATTTTTTTAGTCATAGCTTCCTTTTTTACTAAATGCATTCCACAAATTGGGCAGTTCCCCGGCTCATTACGAATAATTTGAGGATGCATGGGACAGATATATGAATCCGATGTATTCTTCTTTTTGTAATTATCTTTCATGTTATCCATATCCATGTTTCTCATCCCGGTCATTTTTGATTGTTCTAGATGTGTACGATATTTTGGAGCCCATAGTGTAAAGTAGGTCCATGTAGTTATAGCCAATAATGCTACCACTGAGGAAATAATGAGCAATATTTTCTTTTTTTTCATAATTAAAATGAACTTTTAAATCAATTGATATTAAATGATAACGCACGGCAGTGTGTCTCTTGTACCATTTTAAAATTGTTTATTTTATTTGTAATATTCTTTCTAATTCAACTTGCATTGATAATAGTTCCTGAAGTTGTTTTAGGTATTCTAACTCTGTCATGTTTAGTGTTTCCCAGGCATCAAATAGTTGAAATAGGTCTTCTGTATTCTGTTCATAAGATAGTTGGTAACTCTGGTAGTTTTTACGTAAGGATGGAATAATTTTTTCTTCATACAATTGAATTTGTTTTTGCTTATTCAAAATGTCAGTTCTTATTCCATACGCTGTACCTGTTGATTCATTTAAAATCATTTGTTTTTGTTGTTGTAATGATTCGTTTTTCCATTTCAGGCTTTCGATATTTGCTTTATACATTTTAGCCGACCAGCGTGCCATTGGTAAACGAACAGAAGCCATTGCAGAAAATTGCAGTGGTTGTTGCCCCCAGCCATAGGCGTTTTCAAAGCGAACTCCAAATTCGGGTAATAATCTTGTTCTTTCTGTTTCTTGCTTTAATACATTTACAGTCATTTCTTTTTCAATTGCCTTAATATCACTTCTATTTGCCACAAAAAGTGCAGTATCAAATGTTATATTCTGATAATCTTTTAGTGTGTAAGAAGTATCAATATCAAATTCAATTGTTTTATCCCGGTACATTAAAGTATTAATAGCATATTTTTTTTGTTTTATTTCATTATCTAAAACAACTCTCATATTTTGTACATTGGCAAGTGCTGCTTTTGCTTTATAATAGGCATTCACTTTTTCAAGATTATTTCTGTATCGTATTTCAGCACTTTGAATCATATAATTTAAACGCTTTTCATTGTCATCCAAAATCAGTAATTGTTTTTTAATTATTATCCATTCATAATAATTCTTTTTTGCTTCGGCATATAATTGATTAAGCGTATAGCCTTTTTTTTCTTTTTCAACAGAAGACATGGATGACATGTATTTCGAATCTGCATCTAACCGTTTTGGATTTGGTATAACCTGTTCTGCTCCTATGGTATATTGCCCCATTCCAGGTTGCCCTCCGGATGATTTCCAATAGCGAGGTGCATATGGCACCATAAAAAAACCCGATGAAAGAGTGGGAGCCATCCAACTTTTAGCACCTTTGGCCGCTTCATCTAAGGAGCGTATTTCTGCATCGTACATTTTTAATGATGGATTTTTTATTTGAATAGAATCCAGAATAGAATGTATGCTTATCCGATTTTGGGCATTAGCTGAAAAGAAGGGCAATATTATAAGTGTAAATAAAATAACCATCAATGTTTGTGTAGCATCAATTATTTTATTGCTTTTTATTTTAATTGTGTAATACATAATTTGGTTACTAAAGTTTTTAAATTTTAATGTTTTGCTTCTAAAATATCGATTTTGCCATGTTTTTTCAGTTCATATTCTTTTTGCATTAAAAATATTAAAGGAGTTACCAAAAGAATATGAGTTGATGAAGTTAATACGCCGCCAATCATAGGTAATACAATAGGTATCATTACATCACTACCTACACCTGTACTCCAGAGAATGGGCACTAAACCAAATAGTGATACACTTACCGTCATTAATTTTGGCCTTAATCTTTTAGCTGCACCGGCTATTACATATTCTTTTAAATCATCTCTGGTTATGGTTTCTCCTGAATTTCCTTTTTTAGCAATTAATTGCTGCATGGCATCATTCAGATAAATTACCATTACAATTCCCGTTTCTACAGCCAGCCCAAACAAAGCAATAAAGCCCACTGCAACGGCAACGGATAAATTCACATGCCAGAAATAAATCATTAAGGCACCACCAATTAAAGCAAAAGGAATAGAGATAAGGCTAAAGAACGCCTCCCTTGCAGAATGAAAGGCAAAATACATGCACATAAAAATGATTACCAATACAATTGGCAAAATCATTTTTAGTGTTTTCTCACCACGTATCAGGTTTTCATAATTACCACTCCAGTTCAGGTAATAGCCCTTTGGCATTTTTGTAATCATGGCATTAAGCTTTCTTTGCGCTTCCTCTACGGTACCGGCCAGGTCTCTTTCTCTTACATTAAAAAGTACGGTTCCTCTTAGCATTGCATTTTCGGAATTAATCATGGGAGGGCCTTCTGTTATCTTTATATCTGCAACTGCCTCTAATGGTATTGGGCCATAATTACCGGTTTGAACTTGTAATCTTTTTAGTGCCTGAATATTATTGCGGTAATCTTGGGCAAATCGGGCATTTACCGAAAATCTTTGCCTTCCTTCAATGGTAGTAGTTAATTTAACACCGCCTAATGCACTTTCAACAACATCATTCACATCATTAACACTTAATCCGTATCGTCCAATTTCTTCTCGTTTAACTTTTATGTCTATATATTTTCCGCCACTTATGGGTTCTACATATAAATCTTTAACGCCAGGCGTTCCTCTAAGTGCTTTTTCAACTTGTTGTGCAAAAGCATAAATTGTATCTAAATCTTGTCCAAATATTTTAATACCCACATCGGTACGAATTCCGGTAGAAAGCATATTTATGCGATTAATGATGGGTTGTGTCCACCCATTTACAACACCGGGTATTTGCAGTTTTCTATTTAAATCATTGATAATACTATCTTTTGTAAAACCTTTTCTCCATTCTTTTTTTGGTTTTAGCAGAATAATTGTCTCTACCATGCTAATAGGAGAATTATCGGTTGCTGTATAAGCTCTCCCCGCTTTGCCTAGTACATGTTCTACTTCAGGTACGGTGGTAATAATTTTATCTTGTACTTGTAATAAGCGTTTTGCCTCCGAATTAGAAACATCAGGCATCATTACGGGCATAAATAAAAGTGAGCCTTCGTCAAGGGGAGGCATAAATTCACGACCTAATCCCATAACTAATGGAATACTTATTGCCAGCGCAACTATATTTACGCCAAGAGTTACCCATCTTCTTTTAATACATGCTCTTATAACAGGTTCATAGATTCTTTCGAGTATTCGATTTACAGGGTTGGCACTATCCGGCAAAAATCTTCCTTTCATAAAAAAGGAGATGAGTACCGGTGCGAGTGTTAATACTAATATAGCATCTACAGCAAGGATAAATGTTTTGGTATATGCTAATGGATGAAAAAG
>JAKAKY010000085.1 GCA_021824365.1 Bacteroidota bacterium
ACCTCCTGTTTTAAAAGAATTGGTGGAAGAATAATAAATTTTAACCGGCTCATGTGCAGAAAATGATTGCCAGTGAATCTTTAATGAATCGTTTTGCATTGTAACAGAAGGATGTGCTGCCGAAACCGGCCCCAGCATGGGCACACCATCTAATTCGTATTGAAATTTTGTTGGAATAGGTACTTGCATAAATCGGGCAATGGTGGGAAAAATATCTACCACAGCAGGAGTATCTTTTTGCGCATATTCATTCAAATCTTTTGTATTCATGACAATCCAGGTAGTACGTTCTCTTTCAGACTGTCCGCCATGATTACGGCCGGTTTGTGCATCCCGGCCATGGTCGGTTGTAATAATCAGTAGCCAATTTTCATTAAAATGCTGTTCCCTATATTGAATAGCCCGCCAAATACTATCCATTTGTTGATCTAAATAAGTTACTGCCTGTTGATACGCATCACTACTTGTGCCATGCATATGCCCCATATCATCGGTGTATTCCAAATAAATCCACGATGCATCGGGGCCGGAACTGCGAATAACACTGTCAGCTTTTGCTACAACGGTTTTATCAATTAAATGCATGTATTGATGCGCTACATCGTGGGGAAACCGAAGGGTATCTAATTCATATCCATCAAAATGTATATCGGCCTTAAAATTGCCTGCCTGTGGTAATCCATCACCCAATAATTTGGTTCTATTATCTAACCAACTGGAAAATACGGCTACATTATTTTGCGGATTTTGCTCTTTCAGCAAACGCAAAATATGGATGTAATGGTAATTGGGATTTTGAATACCATTGGTAAACACATTGTGTTTATAAGCCCATGTTCCCGTTAATAAGTTATTATAACCGGGTGCTGAAATAGTAGGCATTTGCGAATAGGTATTAGCAATACCACCTGTAAATGAATGGATATAAGTACCAGCCTGTATAATAGAATCAATAGCAGGTTTATGGGCAGATTCAATTACATCAGCCGGTATACCATCGGCAATTACAAACAATACTTTATGTTGCTGCTGTTGCGCAAAAAGAATGGATTGCAAAGCACACATCAGAACAGGCAAACAACCCATTTTACTTACTTTCATAACCATAATTATGGAATAAAATTGCTGATTAATACAGGAACTGCCCTGTTATTTAATTGTAAACAAAAAGGTTGTAACCCGTTTACAACCTTTAATTTTACCATCTACACATGATTGTATTCCAGAAAACAGTTTAGTACAATTAAAATTTAACCATTGAAAATTTTGGATATGAAGATTTGGATTACAGCAGCCACAGATATAGAAATACAAATAGCAAGAGAAACTTTATCCAATCAACAGCATCAAAATAGTACATCCATTCATTTTTTATCAACCGGTGTGGGCATGCTGTTATCTGCTGTGCAACTCACCAAATTGGTTGTAACTGAACAGCCCGATTTAATAATACAAGCCGGCATTGCAGGTACTTTTCAACCTAACTTAATGCCCGCTCAGGTAGTAGTGGTTAAAAAAGAAATTTTAGGTGATACCGGCGTATTGGAATACAACCAATGGAAAGACATATTTGATTTGGGATGGATACCTAAAAACAGTCCTCCTTTCACTAACGGTTGTATTATCAATTCAAATTTAAACCAATGGAATATTATGGCATTGCCGGAGGTTAGCGGCATTTCGGTGAATGAAATTTCAACCGACGAGCAACGCATTCAGCAACGCATCCACCAATATGCACCACATATTGAAACCATGGAAGGGATTGCTTTGCATTATGTTGCAGGGAGTTTTGGTATTCCTTACCTGCAAATAAGAGCTATTTCGAATATAGTGGGTGAACGAAACAAACAAAAATGGGCCATGCAGGAAGCATTGCAGGCATTGAATACAATACTCATACAATTTGTTGAACAAATTCAAGAAATAAAAGCCGGATACTAATTATTATGCATCATGAAATATACATTAGGATTTTCTCCCTGCCCCAACGATACCTTTATTTTTGATGCTTTGGTGAATCATAAGATTGATACAAAAGGCATTGAATTTGAGGTAATTTTAGAAGATGTAGAAACTTTGAATAAGTGGGCAATTGAAAAAAAATTAGATTTTTCTAAAATCAGTTATGGGGTATTACCTGTTATTACACCTTATTATTGGCTATTACAAAGTGGCGGGGCTTTGGGGAAAGGAGTTGGTCCGTTACTCATTAGCTTGCCCGGCAATGATGCCATTACAAAACATCCTGAAATTGCAACTGTTGCTATTCCGGGCGAAAACACAACGGCACATTTATTATTCTCGTTAGCCTATCCACATATCACCCATAAAAAAATGATGGTTTTTCATAAAATAGAAACAGCTGTCTTAACCGGTCAGGTTGATGCAGGTGTTATTATTCATGAAAACAGATTTACGTATCAGGAAAAAGGGTTAATTCAATTAAAAGATTTGGGTACGTATTGGGAAACCACCACCGGTGCGCCCATTCCGTTGGGGGGTATTGTTGCTAAAAGAACCTTACCAACTGCGCTGCTATTACAGGCAGATGCTTTAATACAGGAAAGCGTAGCCTATGCTTATCAACAACACCACGAAACACTGGCCGATTTTGTACAACAACATGCACAGGAAATGCAGCCACATATTATGCGCCAACACATTGATTTGTATGTAAATAATTATTCATTCGGATTGGGTGATGACGGCAAAAAAGCAGTAGCTACCTTATTAAAAATATATGCCGGTATATATCATAACGCCATTCCCCTGTTGCAGGATGTTTGCCTTACCTAACACACAACAATTTGTTAGCGCATTTTATTTTTTAACACCCGGCCATACACTTCTAATGCTCTTTTTCGGGCTACCTCATGCTGTATGATTGGAGCAGGATAGTCAAAACTATTTAACTCAGGTACCCATTGGTGTATATAAGCTAAATTTTTATCAAACTTTTCGGTTTGTAAAGCCGGATTAAATATTCTGAAATAAGGTGCTGCATCGCAACCACTGCCTGCTGCCCATTGCCATCCGCCGTTATTGGCAGCAAAATCATAATCTAACAATTTTTCTGCAAAATAAGCTTCGCCCCAATGCCAGTCAATCAGCAAATGCCTGGTTAAGAAAGAAGCCACAATCATTCTAACCCTGTTGTGCATGTAACCGGTGGTATTCAGTTCACGCATACCCGCATCTACAATAGGATAGCCTGTTTTACCCACACACCATTTTTCAAATGCTGCTTCATCATTGCGCCATTCAATTTGATCGTAAATGGGTTTAAAAGCTTTGCCTGCTCTAACATGCGGAAAATGGTATAGAATAGCATGATAAAAATCGCGCCATATTAATTCATTCAAAAAAACTTCATTCAGTTGTTGTGCTTTAGCGGCCAGATTGCGAATGCTGATGGTGCCAAAACGCAAATGCACACCCAGCCGGGAAGTTCCATTCACTGCAGGAAAATTGCGTTGCAAGTGGTAGCTGCTGATCAATTCATTGGTTACTTGTTGCGGGGGAAAAATGGTATGATTGGGTTGAAAGCCCATCTCAGCTAATGTAGGAATAGCTTTTTCTGATCCCTGCCATAAATTATTGCTGATAGGATTAATGGGAAATGATTTTAAATAAAATGGTTGTAACAATGCTTTCCATTTTTTACTGTAGGGCGTAAACACAGTATAAGGGGTACCATCTTCTTTCAGCACCTCGCTTCCATCAAATATTACCTGATCTTTGAACGAGTGAAAGGATGCACCATTTTGTTGTAAATAATCTGCCACATGTTTATCTCTATCAATAGCATATTGTTCACAATCTGTATTGGTGTAAACAGATTGCACATAAAACTGTTCCATTATTTGCTGAAACACCTGTAAAGGCGTTCCATAATACACCCATATACTACTACCCACGCCCAACAACTGCCGGTGCATATTCGTAATGGCAGCGTGAATAAACTGCACTCTATCATCATTTTTGTTGGATAGTTTATCTAAAATATTGGTATCAAATATAAACAAAGGAATAACGGGGTATGGCTGACGTAGTGCTTGATAAAGTGCGGCATTATCCACTAACCTTAAATCGCGCCTGAACCACATGATGGCTACTTCCGGTTTCATATTGTACAGATTGAAAAAGTTCAACAGACAACCCTGTAAATTGTTTAAACAGCCCACACCGGTGCTATAAATTTTTCATACAGCAATGGCGCAGTTTGTGTTTGATAGTTGATACCATCCACTTCCTTTACCCATTTTATACCATAAATGGTATTGGTAAAAAAAACTTCAGATGCGTTCAACACATCGTTGGGTGTGATGGTGGTTTCCTCCACCGGAAAGTTTTCGGCACGAAGGCATTTCAACAAATATTTTCGCATAATACCACCCACACAGCCTTCGGTAATAGCAGGCGTTTTAATAATACCATCCTGCACAATAAACACATTGGCAATGGTGGCATCAGCCACATTACCCTGCGCGTTTAATACCAAAGCATCGTTTAATTTTTTTTCTTTAGCCCAATAGGCAGCCATGACATAACACAAATAATTATTGCTCTTTATGTGTGAGAAGGCATCATTAATTTTTCTGGCATCGGCATAAATACCGGTAATCAATCCATTTTCGTTGAGGCGATTGTTGGCACTGTTCAAATCCCATGATTGTATGACATAATTGGGAAAATCATTTTCAGGATCATACAAACCACCTTCACCACGAGCAATTGTAATGCGGATACGAGCAGCTTTTTTATGATGATTTTTTTTCACTAATTCAATAATCTGTTCATGAAAAGCATCGGTAATAAAATAATTAGGCCGGTTAAAATGCAATTGTTGCAGCGAAACAAATAATCTTTCCAAATGCATGGCCTGCAGGCATATTTTGCCATTCAGCATTTTTAGGGTTTCAAAACAGCCATCGCCATACCTAAATGAACGATTGCTGACAGAAATCACTGCTTTTTCGTTTTTATACAATTTGCCATTATAATTAAAGTAGCCATCCGGTTGCATATCCTAAATTTAGTTTAGTTTTATTTTGCCGCTTAATTAATACATTTTTTTATGAAAATAGGAGAAATTACACAAACATTAGCAGAATTTGCCCCACCTGCCTTTCAGGAATCGTATGACAATATAGGTTTACTGGTAGGAAATGCCCAACTGGCTTGTACCGGCGTGCTTTGTACTTTGGATGTTACGGGAGCTGTAATACAGGAAGCTATTGAGCGGCGTTGTAATTTAGTGGTAACCCATCATCCTGTTATTTTTAAAGGTTTGCAAAAAATTACCGGCAGTAATGATTCAGAACGAGCAATTATACTGGCCATACAAAAAAACATTGCCATTTATGCCATACATACCAATATTGATAATGTACTGCATGGGGTGAATGGCATATTAGCCCGTAAATTGGGCTTAATAAAAACCCAGGTATTATTACCCAAGGCCAATACCCTTTGCAAATTGCACACTTTTGCCCCCACCGCTTATGCCGAAAAAATAAAAAATGCCCTTTTTGAAGCCGGAGCAGGGAAAATTGGCGCTTACAGCGAATGTAGTTTTAGTACTTCCGGTACAGGAACTTTTAAAGCCGGTGCTGAAACACACCCCTTTGTAGGAACCATTGGCCAACGACACTTAGAGGCGGAAGAAAAAATTGAAGTCATTTTCCCTGCTGTACTGCAACAAGGTATTGTTGCAGCCTTATTACAGGCACATCCGTATGAAGAAGTGGCTTACGATATAGTGCCTTTACTCAACACCTTTCATCAGGTTGGCAGCGGCATCACCGGCCAAATGCCCCATCCTACAGAGGAAACTGCCTTTTTAGAAAAATTAAAGCATGAATTGAAAGCGCCGGTCATAAAACATACCCGTTTATTGGGCAAACCCATACAAAAAGTAGCCATTTGCGGCGGGGCGGGCAGCTTTTTAATCCGGCAGGCTATAGCCAGCGGTGCAGATATATTTATAACGGCAGATGTAAAATACCATGAATTTTTTGAGGTAAATGATGCGCTTATTTTGGCCGATGTTGGCCATTGGGAAAGTGAACAATTTACCATTGAATTATTGGAAGCGGTTTTACAAACCAAATTCCCTACCTTTGCCGTCCTTAAAAGTAAGGTAAGTACCAATCCCATACACTATTTTTGATAAAACGCATCGCTGCCAGGCCAACCGAACGATGAACGGATTGCGACGCAACGAAAACAACAGTAGGGTTGATACAGCCGGTACCATAAAATATTTAAACACAAAAACACAATACAAAATATGGCAACAGCGAAAGAATTTTCTGTAGAAGAAAAACTGGTAGGCCTTATTAAGCTGCAAAAAATTGACAGCAAATTAGACGAATTTGAAATTTTAAAAGGCGAATTACCCATTGAAGTGAGTGATTTGGAAGATGAAATTGCCGGTATTTTAAGCAGAAAAAACAGGATTGAAGAAGAGATTAATGGTATTTCTGAATTTATTGAACAAAAAAAACAGGCTATCACCGATAGTGAGGCCATGATTAAAAAGTACGAAAAACAAAGTGATAATGTAAAAAACAGTCGCGAGTTTGAGGCCATTTCAAAAGAAATTGAAATGCAACAGCTGGAAATTAAGCTGTACGAAAAAAATATCCGGGATGCTAATGAAGAATTGGCCAATAAAGTAAAAGCTTTGGATGCTGCTAAAAAACAAATTGCCGCCAAAGAGGGTATTTTAACCCATAAAAAAAGTGAGCTGGAAAAAATTATTATTGAAACTGAAAAAGAAGAAAAACATTTTAAAAAGCTGAGTGAAGCCGCCCGTATGGAAATAGACGAGCGCTTATTATACAGCTACGATCGTATTCGTAAAAATTACCGTAACGGATTAGCTGTAGTACCCGTTGAAAGAGATGCCTGCGGCGGTTGTTACAATGCCATACCCCCCCAACGCCAAAGCGAAATACGCATGCACAAAAAAGTAATTGTTTGCGAAAACTGCGGCAGAATTTTAGTAGATGCCGATCTGAACGATTCAGTTGTTGCAAAATAAAACATATTAATTTTTTTTATATTTAAAAACAGGGGCTTTACACAAGCTCCTGTTTTATTTTGCAGCCGGTTGGTTATTTTAAGTACATTGTTGTAAAAGCTTTTATTACCCATGAAATTAGCGAGCACGCTGTTTTTACTCCTGATTTACCTAAACCTGCACGCCCAAAAGGTGTTCGATTTTTCACCCATTTGCCGGCTGGCTTATACAGAAGTAATGCAATTACAAATAGGTAAAGGATACCGTGATGTTGAGGAAAGCAGGCAAGCCAACCCACAGAATTTAATACCCGTTTACATAGAAAGTTACATCGATTTTTTTACGCTTTTTTTAAATGAAGACCCACAGGAATACGCCCAAAAAAAGGGTGTTTTTGATGTAAGAATTGAGTTGATGCAAAGTGGCAATAAAAACACACCCTGGTATTTATATACACAAAGTGTATTGTATTTACAAAAAGCAGCAGTGGCCATCAAATTTGGGGAAACCTGGACGGCAGGATGGGCTTTTAGAAAATCGTTCCTGCTGGTAAAAGAAAACAAGAAAAAATTTCCGAACTTCTTGCCCAATCAGCTGATTTATGGGGCATTAGAAGCAGCCGTAGGCACTATTCCCAAAAACTATAAATGGTTAGCCTCACTGCTGGGCTTACGCGGCTCAGTAAAAAAGGGTATGCTACAGGTAAAAAACTTTGCTTTCAGCACCAATGAATGGGCACAACTTATGCAAACAGAAGGCGCATTTATTTATGGATACCTGAACTTTTATTTAGAAAACAAAAAATCTGAAACGGTTCAATTCTTAAAATCCGGCCGTTTTGATTTAGTGAATAACCATTTATTAGCCTACATGGCCGCCAATTTGGGTAAAAATGACAAGCAAACCGAATTTGCCAAAAGCATTATTTTAAACCGAAGCAAAGCATCGGGCTATTTAGAAACACCTGTTTGGCACTTAGAATTAGGATACGATTTATTGAACCACTTACAATTAACCGATGCAGTAAGAGCATTTAATTTATTTCTTCAACAGTTTAAAGGAAAATTTTATGTAAAAGATACTTACCGGCGCTTAAGCTGGTGCTATTTTTTATTGGGGAATATGCCTGCGGCAGAAAATGCCCGTCAACAAATTTTAAGTAAAGGCAGCACCATTGCCGATGCTGATAAAGAGGCACAAAAAGAAGCACAAAGCAAAAAATGGCCCAATGCATTGCTATTAAAAGCAAGGTTGTTAGATGATGGCGGCTACCGGAATGAAGCCTTACAACTATTGAGTAGCACACAGTTAAAAAATTACGCTGATATAAGTGATCAGTTGGAATACACGTACAGAATGGGTAGAATTTATGATGGATTAAACAACTACGCCAAAGCCATTGAATTTTATCGGCAAGCCTATGAATTGGGAAAAGACAGAACAGAATATTATGCAGCAAGAGCCGCTTTGCAGGCAGGCATGATTTATGAACGAACCGGCAATAAAAAAGAAGCAATTGCTTATTACAATCTCTGCCTGAATTTAGGTGAGCATGATTATAAAAGCTCATTAGATCAGCGTGCGAAAAGCGGTATTGCCCGTAGTACCGGACAGTAAACTTTTTTTACGCATTTTATTCTTTTAATTTGCATTCATTTGCTTTGTCATTATTTTTATTGTTAGAACCATGCTGCAGAAATTATACATACAGAATTATGTTCTGATTGATGAAGTAACCATTCAGTTTAGCCACCAACTCAATATTATTACCGGCGAAACAGGCGCCGGCAAAAGTGTACTGATGGGTGCTTTAAACCTTATTTTGGGTGAAAGAGCCGATACAGCCGTACTCATTAACCCCGAAAAAAAATGTGTGATAGAAGGTGTATTTTTAACTGAAAACAATCAGGTAGTTTCCGCTTTTTTAAAAGAAAATGAACTGGATATAGAAGCTTCATTGCTGATTAGAAGAGAAATAGCACCCAATGGAAAATCAAGAGCCTTTATTAACGATACCCCTGTTAGTTTACAACAATTAAAAACACTGGGTAATTTGCTGGTTGACTTGCATCAGCAATTTGATACGCTGGATTTGGCAAAAGCCGACTTTCAACGGCAGGTAATTGATGCATTAGCCCAACAAAATGTGCCGGTAAAAAAATATCAGTCTGTTTACAAAGCATGGAAAAGCGCATTGCAGGAATTAGCATCCCTTCAGCAACAAAAAGCAGACTTTGAAAAAGAAGCTGATTACAACCAATTTTTGTTAGATGAATTAACTATGCTGCAACTGGCTCCCAACGAATTGGAAAATTTAGATCAGGAACTCAAACTATTGAGCAATAGCGAAGGCATAAAAGCTACATTAACAAATATTGTATACCCGCTTATAGAAAATGAGCAACCCATTGTGCAGCAATTGAAACAAATGTTACAACAGTTGCAGGCATACCACTCCATGCACCCTGAAATACCCGCTATTATTGAGCGTTTAAATGCCGCACATATTGAATTAAAAGATATTGCTACTGAAATTGACCATATTAATCAACATATATTATTTGACGCAGAACGTATTGCTGAAATTGAAGAAAGGCTGGCAGCCGGTTATAAGCTGCTAAAAAAACACAATGTACAAACCACTGAAGCTTTAATTAGCATTCATCAACAACTCTGTGAGCAGTTAGAAAAAGTATTGGTGATTGATGATACCATTGAACAACTGATAATAAAAGCGGCATCCTTAAAGCAGGAAGCAACCGAATTAGCAAACGCAATTTCTGCAGAAAGAAAAAAACAAATTCAACCATTTGAACAAAAGGTAAATCGGTTATTACATCAGGTAGGCATGCCCAATGCCCGCATGAAAGTAAATATAGAAGCCATTGCTTTGTTGGAATATGGTATAGACAATATTGAGTTTTTATTTGATGCCAACCAAACCAACCGCTTTGAGCCGGTAAAAAAAGTAGCCAGTGGTGGTGAGTTAAGCCGGCTGATGCTTTGCATCAAATCGCTCATTGCACAGTACATTGATTTACCAACACTCATTTTTGATGAAATAGATACCGGTATTAGTGGCGAGGCCGCCAAACAAGTTGGCCAGATTATGAAAAACTTATCAGCCAACAGGCAGATTATTTGTATTACGCATCAGCCGCAAATGGCGGGTAAAGCTGATGCCCATTTCTTTGTATACAAAGAGAACATTCATAACACAACCAAAACTAATATTCGTTTATTAAGCAGGGAAGAAAGAGTGATGGCTATTGCACAAATGTTGGGAGGCGAAAAACCCGGTGCTGCTGCATTAGAAACAGCAAAAGAAATGATGCATCTTTAAAAAAGGAAGAAAATTATCAACAAACAACTGCGGTTGTATCTGATTCTTACATTAAATCTTTATGTTTGGGGCTTCATAAACCATTTTTTACAGCTGAAAAAATACATATATGGCATACAACTTATTAAAAGGTAAAAGAGGCATTATTTCCGGGGCTTTAGACGAAAATTCCATTGCCTGGAAAGTAGCAGAAAAAGCACATGAAGAAGGTGCAACATTTGTATTAACCAATGCCCCCATTGCCATGCGTATGGGGCAAATTAATGCGTTGGCAGAAAAGACAGGCTCTACCATTATACCGGCCGATGCCACCAATGTAGAAGAGCTGACACACCTGTTTACACACGGACAGGAAGTATTGGGCGGTAAAATTGATTTTGTGTTACACTCCATTGGCATGAGTGTGAATATCAGGAAAAACATACCGTATACAGAATTAAACTACGATTACTTTTTAAAAGGTATAGATGTTTCTGCTTTATCTTTACACAAAATGCTGGCCGTTGCCAAAAAATTAGATGCCATTAATGAGTGGGGCAGCATAGTAGCTTTAACCTATGCAGCAGCACAACGCACTTTTCCTTTTTATACAGATATGGCTGATATTAAAGCCATGTTGGAATCGATTGCCAGAAGTTTTGGTTACTATTATGGGGTTGAGAAGAAAGTACGCATTAATACCGTTTCACAATCGCCTACCAAAACCACGGCAGGTACCGGTATTAAAGGGTTTGGCGACTTTTTTGACTATGCCAATGCCATAGCGCCTTTAGGCAATGCTACAGCAGAAGATTGTGCCAATTATTGTATTACATTGTTCTCTGATTTAACCCGTATGGTTACCATGCAAAACCTGTTTCATGATGGTGGCTACTCCTCTACCGGTGTTAGCAATGCCATTATGCAAAAAATGGGATTAGAATAAATAAATTAATATATTATTTAAAATAATAATTTATAAAAGCCGGAATTTTTTTCGGCTTTTATTTTACCTATACACAAAAAAACCACCTGTAAAGGTGGCTAATATGGTAGAAGGTGGTTTACATTAATATTCATCCTCATTAAACATAAAATCCTCCTGACTCGGGTAATCGGGCCAAATATCCTCAATGCTTTCATAAATTTCCCCTTCGTCATCTAATTCCTGCAAATTTTCAACCACCTCAATGGGTGCACCACTGCGGATAGAGTAATCGATTAACTCATCTTTAGTAGCAGGCCAGGGTGCCTCTTCCAGATAACTTGCCAGTTCTAATGTCCAGAACATATTTAAAAATTTTGTGCAAAAGTAACCGTATCTGCGAAACTACCAAAAATGGCTTTGACTGTATTGGTAAAATATTATATAATGA
>JAKAKY010000281.1 GCA_021824365.1 Bacteroidota bacterium
ATCGTGTTCAGTACTAATTTCACAAGAGCAACCCTCGCTAAATAATTTACCCTGTTGTCCTGTTGAATCTTCAAATTGCCCGGTTTGTTCTACTTTAGTTTCTTCGTTTAACCAAACACCGGTAGAAGAAAATAAAACCAATTGCTGCTTGCCGTTGTATGTAAAATCTGCGCAGAAACCAATCGTGTCTTTTATAAACCATCGATTTGGAATTATTTTAGCATATTTTGCCATAAATGAATCTCTTACCACCAAAGGAATAGAATCAGCAGCAATAATCCGGCATAATATTTTTGATTCCGGTTTTTCATGTCCTTCTTTCATACAGCCAGTTAATACAATGGTTGAAATAAAAAATGCAGGAATAAATATTTTATAAAGGGTGCGTAGCATAAAACTTTTTTTAATTAAGATGTAAAAATTGTTGGTATGGTTGGGTGAGTTTTCATTTTTTAAAAAGAAATATTAATCCCCGATTCAATCCCAAGTTGATAAGGAATAGAAGAAGGCAACGTTGGATTAGTGATGGATTGCAATCCCATTTGCAGATTGGGAGAAATAAATACAGAAATACCGGAATGGATTATATATTGAAAAGAAGTGCCGGCAAAAACACTGAAATACATTTTTTTTAACCCTTGTAAAGAGTTAATTACTTCCTGTTCTGACTGGCTGCCATTATCAAAGTTTGTTTCAATGGTGGCATTATGAAGCATATTCAATGCAATTCCCAATGTAGGAATAACAGCTAACTTATTTTTATTGAATTGATAGCCTATGCGAAAAGGTATGCTAAAATATTGCAAAGTATGTTTTGCAGTAGTTGTATACAAACTATCACCGATTTGAGGCTGGCTGCTAAATGAGGGAGATACAAAAGCATACCCTGTAGAAGTAGTATATTTATACTGCACAATTCCATTTGGATTCTGTGAGGCATATATAGTTTTGGGCTGAATGGTTACAAACGATTGTGCATATTGCAAGCCTGTGGAGAATTGCCAATGCTTTTTTGTGTATTGTACCAAAATACCGATTGAATAAGACAGTTCATTATTCTCCCCCTGGTTACCGTGCTGATAGCCCTGCCCGGGTTGATTATTAATATTACCTGAAGCATTATTGAAATAATTCATTAAATATGGGGCTGCCATTGCGGTAATTGAATAAGGGTGTTGTTTTATTGTTGAAAATTTTGAAATAAGCATAGAAGTACCCTGTATAGAAGGCATTTGTACAGGTAAATTGAACAAGTACTGATTGTTGCCTTTGTTAAAATAATTAAGATCAATAGGCTTTACAATATCATCAAAATTAATTTTTGTCTGTAGTGCTGAATTTGCAGAAACTGCTTCTACTGATAAAGGCTTTTTTAAAGCCCGATAAATACCATCATGATATAATACATGAATCGGAATGGGAATAATACCCTGTTTTTTATACGGCTTATTTTTTTGTTGGCTGGCATGGGTAATGATTTGATCGTTGGTATGAATAAAACCTTCAGATGAAACCCCGGCAGGTTTAACGGTAACATGTAACACATTTGAGTCTGTTTGGTTGGCAGCGTGTATTTTCTGTTGCTTTACATCTATATTGTCCGATATATTGCCCCTTTGATGTTGATTGGATAATGAATGATTAAATACATCCTGTTTAACAATGGGTTTATCCGAATGCCCGATTGGATCAATAGATAAATACAGCAACAATAAAATTAAAAATACGGCGGCAACAATAGCAGCAGCACTCCGCCAATAAATAAACTTACGCTTATATTTCTTATTGGTTTCATTATTTAAATGCAATGCAATATTTTCCCAAATACCCGTATCAGGAATATCCTGTATACTATTAATTTGCTTTTTAAAAATATCATCAATATCTTCTAATGGATTACCCATAATTAATTGGCAATTTTAGTATGCACCCGAATTAAATGCTGCAATATTTTTCTGGCATCATGTAAGTTTGATTTGGATGTTCCTTCACTAATATGTAACATTTCAGCAATCTCCTTATGCTTATATCCTTCAAATACATATAAGTTGAATACTATTTTATAAGCATCCGGCAATGCCTGTACTAATTTTAATAAAGTTTTTCCGTCTAACCGCTCACAAATTTGTATGTGTTCATCAGAATGCTGTTCTATGTTTTCTATTGCAACAATTGGCATTAATTTGTTTTTATCCCTGAATTTTGCAAGTGCAGTATGTACAAATATTTTTCTAATCCACCCTTCCAAAGAACCGGATCCATTAAATTGTACTAAACTTTTAAATACTTTCAAAAATCCATCCTGAAGTAAATCCTCCGCATCCTGTTTAGTTGAGCCATACCTTAAACATACAATCATCATGATTGGTGCAAATTTCAAATACAGCCGCTTCTGTGCTGCAGGTTTTCCTGAAATACAGTCACGTATCAGTTGTTGCTCATTTTCATCCTGATCAACTTTTATCAAAGCGCCAATATAGTTTTTATATATAGATACCATTCTGCGGAAAAAGGTTGGGTTAAAAAAAGTTATTCCAAAAAATGGAATAACTTTTTTGTTTCAAGAGGAATTGAATTCTACGCTTTTACTGCCTTGATGAAATTACCTGCAGTATCAAAAAGCAAATCCTGACCATTTACTTCGGCTTCATAATGTATTGTACCATCGGCTAAAG
>JAKAKY010000282.1 GCA_021824365.1 Bacteroidota bacterium
TTGATGAAACCTTCCACGCATTATTTCGATAAAATTATTCTTGCCTCTGCACTGTTAAAATGGAATCAATCTATTCCGCATAACTTTTCTATTAAAATTCCTCCTCTTCATCAATTTTTTACCGCCGATAATTTTGTGTTTTTTAAAGCCAATATGGGCTCAATTTTACCCCTGCCTTTTAAAAATATATTTGAAAAATTGGGCATTGGTGAATTTGATTATGACGCACCTGCCTACAATATGGTTTTGTTATTGGAATATCTTTTGTTACAGGAGCAATACAATCAAATACAACCCTAATTTTGTGTTATGGCAGCAAATACAATAGCGTATCAACAAATTTTGCAGGAGTTAATTGCCTCTAACACTACTTTAATTGCAGTAAGTAAAACCAAGCCGGTTGAAGATATATTGCAGCTATATCATTTAGGGCAGAGAGATTTTGGTGAAAATTATGTACAGGAATTGGTAGATAAAGCTGCACAACTCCCTGCCGGTATTCATTGGCATTTTATTGGCCATTTACAAAAAAATAAAGCAAAATATATTGCCCCTTTTGTTTATTTAATTCATGGGGTGGATTCCTTGTCATTATTAACTGAAATCAATAAGCAGGCAAAAAAAAATAACCGGGTTATTGATTGCCTTTTGCAGGTGTACATTACCAATGAAATCACCAAGTTTGGATTGAATAAAAGTGAATTAATAAACATATTGAATACCATTCTTTCAACGTCTGAAAATTTTCAATACATCAGGATAAGAGGTTTGATGGGCATGGCTGGTTTTACGGATAATGCTGCTCAAATTGAAGCCGAGTTTACTTACCTCAGGCAGTTGTTTGATAACTGTAAAGTGCAATTTCCACAGTTTGCACAGTTCAACTTTCTTTCAATGGGCATGAGTGGCGATTATAAAATGGCCATTGCCTGTGGCAGTAATATGGTTCGTATAGGCAGCTTGTTATTTGGTAGCAGGTCATAATCATTCCTTATTTTAAATTATGCAATCAGGTTTTGTGTTGACATTCATCAAAACAAAACCTGATAATTTTTTTAGCAGTTTTCTTTTAAAAATTTCAAACTTCTTTTTATCTCATGAATGTGTTTTTGCATATTGAAAAATGATGTTACAAAATGCTTTTATGCCTACCGTCAACATACTGTCGTCAATATAAAAATCGGGTGTATGGTGGGGTGGAGCTTTTGCCGGATCCAAGCCTTTGGGCATTCCTCCTAAAAAGAAAAAGAAAGCCGGCGCCTTATCACCATAAAAAGAAAAATCTTCTGCACCTGTCGTCCAGTCTGAAGTAGAAACATTGTCTTTACCTGCTGCTAATTCTAATGCAGGTAATATTTCTTTTACCAATTCAGGGTTATTGTAAGTTACTTCGGTTTTGGTATCAATACTAACAGTTGCAGTAGCCCCTGAGGATTCTGCAATTTTTTCGGCAGTACGTATCATTCTTTCATGCACGTCTTTCTGCATTTTGCTGTCTAATGTTCTAATCGTTCCTTCCATCGTTAAAGTTTCAGGAATAATATTGCTACGTACACCGCTGTTAATTTTACCTACAGTAATTACAACCGGAGCTTTGGTTAATTCTTCCTGTCTGCTAACAATGGATTGAAATCCCTGAATAATTTGAGCTGCTATTACAATGGGGTCAATGCCACTCCAGGGTTGTGAGCCATGCGATGATTTGCCGTTTACTTTTACGGTAAACCAATCGCTGGAAGCCATAGTGGCACCTGATTTATATTTTATTTTTCCGATTTCAGTTTGTGAATTAATGTGTAAACCAAATATGGCATCAACTTTAGGATGATCCATTACTCCCTCTTTAATCATTAAAGGGGCACCACCTTCTTCATTACCCGGAGGGCCTTCTTCAGCAGGTTGAAAGATGAAGACAACGGTACCGGGTACTACATATTTCATTTTTGAAAGTACAGTTGCTGTTCCCATTAAAATGGCAATATGTGAATCATGACCGCAAGCATGCATTACACCTACTTTTTTGCCTTCATATTCTCCGGTAACTTTACTGGCAAATGGTAATTGCACCCGTTCAACAACAGGTAGTGCATCTATATCGGCTCTCAAAGCAATAACGGGACCGGGCTTGCCACCTTTTAAAATAGCTATTACGCCGGTTTTAGCAACCGGGTATTTTACTTCTAATCCTAATTCCTTTAAATAGGATGCTATATAAGCACCGGTATTGTATTCTCTATTTGATAATTCGGGGAACTGATGAAAATGTCTTCTCCAGGCAATGACCGAATCATTCACCGCATTGGTGTAGGAATTAATGGTATTAGTTTCATTTTGTGCCCATAACAATGAAGGCAAAAGTAGCAAGAACAGTAGTTTGGTACATTTCATAATGGTTATTTTAGTATTATATAGATGTATATTTAGTTTTGTTGAAATGTGTATTAAATTATTTTTTTATGAATAAATAAGGATCAAATTCCACAAAATTACTGGTTTTAACAGAAATGCCGGATACCAGATTATTTTTTGTTAAGAAAGAGGTAGTAAAAATGCCAAAAGCCGGATTGTTGTAAGTGAGCAGCCATTCATTATTATCTAAATATTGCAATGTGGCTTTTAAGTTTTGGTGGCTATTGAATTGGATGATTAAATTATTGGGTATGTTCTTTTCTTCT
>JAKAKY010000283.1 GCA_021824365.1 Bacteroidota bacterium
TGTGTAAGCCAGCGCAATATAACTTGTGCAATTGTTTTACCATACTTATTACCTATTGCAGACAGTAATTCGTTATGAAAGATATTATTTTTGCCTTCGGCGAAGGGTCCCCATGATTCAATTTGTACTTTATTTTCCTGCATGAATTGCTGCGTTTCTATTTGCTGATGAAAAGGGTGCATTTCTATTTGATTTACTGCCGGAATAATTTCATTGTGTATCATTAAATCCATTAATCTGTCAGGATGAAAATTGTTTACCCCCAATGGCTCTTATTTTGCCCTCTTTATACAATTCTTCCATAGCCCCCCGTTCGCCATGTACATCACCACAGGGTTGATGTATGAGATATAAATCCAAATAATCTAATTGTAATTTTTTTAACGATGTTTCAAAAGTTTTTTTGTGGGTGCATAACCAGTTAATTGTATCCAAATTTTTGTTGTAATAAACAAATCTTCTCCGGCTACCCCACATTTTTTGATGGCTTTACCCACTGCCTCCTCATTGCGATAAGATAGTGTTGTATCAATTAACCTATATCCGGTTTCAATTGCGTTTAAAACGATGTTTTTACATTCTTCTAAGTTTTTTATTTGAAAAACACCAAAGCCAGGCAGGGGCATTTCAATTCCATTATTGAGTATAACTTTTTGCATAAGTGATGAATAATTGTACAAAGTTGGAAATAACTTTTTGCATGGATGGTATATGGATTGCTGATTTTTCTACCAATATTGCTGATTGGCTTATGTTATTTTACAAAAAGTTGAATAAACTAGTAATTTTGGATGAGTACTAAATGTTAATGTTATGGATAACATACGGCGGTTTGAAACCATTCATGATTATAATATTTTCAACAATAATGAAACCCGGCATCCATTGATTAGTGTGGTAGATTTATCGAAAGCCCATCCCCGGCAAGGTTCGCGTATGTATTTCGGTTTCTATACCATCTTTTTAAAAGAAGTGAAATGTGGCGATTTGGTGTATGGCCGTAATATCTATGATTATCAGGAAGGTACTTTGGTTTTTTTAGCACCAGGCCAGGTGGCAGGCGTGAATAGTCGTGGAGAAACTTATCAGCCCAGAGGCTATGCATTGGTTTTTCATCCCGATTTACTACATAGTACCACCTTGGGAAAACAAATAAGAGCATATACATTTTTTAGCTATCAATCAAATGAAGCGCTACATTTATCTGAAAGAGAAAAGCATATTGTATTGGATTGTTTCTCAAAAATAGAATATGAATTAGAACATGCTATTGATAAACACAGTAAAAAATTAATTGTGTCTACTATTGAACTTTTCCTGAACTATTGCACCCGTTTTTATGAGCGCCAATTCATTACACGAGAAAAAGTGCATCACGGAATGGTAGAACGATTTGAAGCCCTGCTGAATGAATATTTTTTGTCAGATAAACCAGCAATTATTGGCTTGCCTACAGTAGCCTATTGTGCTAACGCATTAAACATTTCGCCCGGTTATTTTGGCGACCTGATAAAAAAAGAAACCGGAAAGTCTGCACAGGAATATATGCAATTGAAAGTTATAGAAGTGGCTAAAGAAAGAATCTTTGATATCAGCAAATCTGTTAGTCAAATTGCTGATGAATTAGGATTCAAGTATCCGCAACATTTTACCCGTTTATTTAAACAGCGGGTGGGGCAAACGCCACAGGCTTACAGAACACTGAACTAATAAAATTATGTTTTTCAAATTTTTAGCCATTTGTTATTAACTTTCACATTCCTTTTTGATGCTGGCTGTATGGATTGTGTGCTAAAGTTTGATAGGAATATTTTTTAGAGAAGCTGATCATATGAAAACAATATTACCTGCTATTTTAATAGCCCTGATTGCTTTTTCCTGTGGCGGAAATAACCATCCACTTCCTGAAAATAAAAAACGCATTCCATTGGCAGGAACCTGGCAACTTATTTCCTGTACTTTAATACAACAAAAGGATACTGTGGTAACTAATTATACCCAACCTATTTCTTTCATTAAAATTATCAACAACTCCCATTTTGCTTTTCTGCAGCATGATATCGCCAAAGGAAAAGATTCGGGCGCTGTTTTTGTAGCAGGTGGGGGAAAATATACTTTGAAAGATAGTGTATATACCGAACATTTAGAATATTGCAGTGACAGAAATTGGGAGGGTAATGACTTTACTTTTATAGTAACCATTCATCAGGATACACTCATACAGAAGGGCATAGAAAAAGTAGCTAATACAGGCGTTAATAGAATGAATATTGAAAAATATGTTCGGATACAATAACAGCTCATTGCCTTGTTGAAGCAATCAGTGATAAATAATTATAAACGAACACTATTGAAAAAACGGTTGGTTTAAAAGTTGCCTGATAATTGTTAATTGTTCACTCATAGCCCAAATTTGGGGATTTGAATTAAAACAATCTTGGTAACAATCGCCTAAATTTGAAGAAAAAGATGTCTTTACATACCGCATTAGTAACCGGTGCATCGGGTAATCTGGGTAAAGCAGTAGTGCAAACATTTGCAGCCCATAACTTTCAGGTTTATGCTTTTGTGCACCACATAAAGCAGAATGACATACCTTCCAATTACATTACCCCAATAGCCCTGGATTTATTGAATGAGGCTGCCTGTAGCAATCAGG
>JAKAKY010000086.1 GCA_021824365.1 Bacteroidota bacterium
GGCATATAATTCAATTCAATCAATGAAGTATTGAATATATTTTCTACAAACTGCTTCCATAATTTTATACTCACTGTTTTATTTACCTGATGGGTAATGCCGAATAAGCCAATACCCGAACCGGAAAGGTTATCTCGGTAATTGCCTGCTGAACCTGAGAGGTTTAGTCCTTGTGCATACCATCCTATAGAATCAGGAACAGAAAACCATTGTATGGTACTGCGTGGCAAAATATTGTACGGCCAACCTCCTTCCCGGGTAGTTTTTGGGTGTACACATTTTATATATAATCCATCTTCAAATGTGGGTCGCATGCTTCCATCCTGCGGATTAATAAAAGGCGTTTGTAACAATTGCTTTTGCAATGTAGCCTGAACATTTTTTAGTTGATATTTCAAACAAAAGTATTCTAACTTGTACAGATTATTAGTCTGCGAAGGATTTTGTATCTGGAATAATCCAATTTCATAGCGATTGGGCGAACCGGTGATAGAACCGGGCTTTGCCAAGTTAGATGAAACCAAATTGAAGGTGTAAAACCCACCCAACCCAAATTGAAAATGACGGAATGGCACAGTTTGGTACTTGATACCACTCCCAAAGGCATTGGCATAATAAAATTAGATAAGCTACCCTCATTGAGGGCCGACATAAAAAAGCAGTGGAACCGACCTTCAAAAGTGCCTTTACGAAAGGCATGCAATAAAGTTGTTGTATCGTGTAGTGTTGGCTCTTCTTTATTCTCTTCATCCACTAATAAAGCATCCGATGTTTGTGCTGATGCCGAAACTGCTGTAAATTGAGCGAATAGCAGCAATAATATTGCATACAATTTTTTTGGCATAATAAAATTGTGTTCATAAACCGAAAGCAAACTTTTAAAAACCAGCTTTTACATAACTCCACCCTTCGTGTTGGCGAATAACCAATTCTGCAATGCCTGCAGGAACGGTTTGCATGCCGGGAATAAGTTGTTGTGCTGAAATATGGTTAGCATGCAGCATGTTTTCACATACTTTAATATCCACTCCCTCTTCCATTAATTGTGCTATAGCTTCGCGATAAGAATTATTGGTATTTAAACAAAAAGCGCTACTCCTGCCATGACAAACCACTTCTATTAAAACATTATCTGTTAGTGCCTTCTTTAAATTAATAATTTGCCCAATGATACTCTTATACACGTTCTCATCATCAGATGTTAATTGAATGATGGCTTTGTAGGTTTCCATAAAAAAAATAGCAAATGATAAATCAGGTGGTCAGCCATTTGTATAATGAAAAATATTATTGTTCTAATGCATTTAAACTTTGCTGTAACGCTTGTAATTGCTGTTCTATTTGTATTAGCTTATGAATGATAACGATGTGTGTATGCACCGCATCAATACCTACCACACTATCTTTACTGGTAATCAGCTGTTTAATTTCATTATAAGCAGATGAATCAATGTTATTGAAATTCATTTCCATAGTTTACAATTTATGATTGAAATGCACATTGAATACTGGTTTTAATGCGCTTTAAAAAACTGTTTTTAAGAGCGGGAGGATAGCCTAATTGAATTAATTTTTTTTCTATAAGCCCGGTTTGCAAACCCATGCCGGTAATGGTAACCATGCCGGTTGACTGATTCACTGAAACATGCTGCACGCCCGGCATGGAGCCAATATTTTTTTCGATAGTAGCTATACACACCCCACATTTGATGTTTTGTACCTGAATATCGACAGAAGTAAGCATATATTTATTTGTTAAACTATTCAATTCAATAATTACACGGAACATTTTACTAAGGTTGCACATGTGTTGATTTTGCATGGCGCTTTTGAAACATGCCAAAAACAAGTGCCCCCAACATAGCAAAATATAGGGTACTATTTACCGGCTTTGAGGTAATTAAACAGGTACCACTTGCACAACCTATAAAGTAATAGTACAAATAACCTGCAACACCACCGGTAATGGCACCGGCTATGTATAATTTATTTTTGATGATCCACTTCTTCATAAGTTACTTCTTCTGTTGCTTGTTGATGAATTGATTTACGTTGATAAGCATTGGTACTGCAGCCGCCCACTCCGCAACAACCTATATTGGCCAAAGCCATGTATGCTACTACCCCGCCAAAAATACCCAATAACCAATCGTGCGAAAGGAGGGCCTGAGCAATGGCAAACCCGGCAATAGCCAACCGGATAATGCGCATTAAATTCCACCCATACTTTAATTGTTCTAACATTACTTTTCGTTTAAAATGCGTTATAATTTCTTCTCTAACATAAACCAGGCACCACCATTGTACACTTCAATACCTGCAGCGGCTAATACTGATTTAGCCATACCGCTTCTGGCACCGCTACGGCAACAAGTAATAACCGGTTTATTTTTTTTCTTTAATTCGGTTGTTTTAATTTTAATCTGATCAACCGGAATATTAACAGCCCCGCGAATATGGCCTGTTTTAAATTCGGCTGGGGTTCTTACATCAATAATAATAGCACCGCGGTTTTGTAATTCCTGATAATCTACTTTTTTACCTGAAAAAAAATTCTTCAAAAATGAAAGCATAGCTGTTTTTTTAGTTTAACATAAATTGCATATCCGCCAATCCACCACCGTTATATACTTCATTAATTCCGGATTGTTTTAATATAGACATAGCCATACCACTTCTGGCGCCACTACGACAATACACTATAATGGGCTTAGGTAGTTTTTTAAATTCTTCCAACCGGCTTTGTACTTCATCTAATGGAATATTGATAGCTCCTGCCACATGGCCGCTTTGAAATTCCATTACTGTGCGTACATCTATAATACTGGTGGCTGAATTGTTTACAATTTCTTTTAATGTTGACATAGTTGTTTTTTCCATATTTATTTTTTGTTTTACAATAAAGTGCTTGGGCAAACGTAATCGGTAACAGGGAACTTGCCGCTTTCTTTAATAGCAGTGAATCCGCCTTTTACTTCAATTAAATTATCGAAGCCTCTTGCCCGCAAAATAGAATTAAAAATCATAGACCTGTATCCGCCCGCACAATGCACATAATAGGTTTTGTTTTTATCAATTTGGCTCATACTTTCATTAATAAAATCGAGTGGGGCATTTTCTGCATCTACTACATGTTCGCTCAGGTATTCACTATTTTTGCGAATATCTAAAATATTTATTGCTTCCTGCTCCATTTTCTTAGCCAGTTCTTCCGGTGTTACAGATATAATGATATCCTCTTCTTTACCGGCTGCCTTCCAGGCGCTAAAACCGCCTTTCAGGTAACCTATGGTATAATCATACCCAACACGAGCCAAACGGGTTATTACCTCTTCTTCTCTCCCTTCATCTGTTACCAATAATATTTCCTGTTTAATATCAGGAATCATAGCACCTACCCAGGGAGCAAAATTGCCATCAATACCAATGTTAATAGCATTGGGAATAAAGCCCTGCGCAAAAACCTGAGGGTCTCGGGTATCTATAATAATGGCGCCTGTTTCATTGGCTGCGGCTTCAAAAGCATTGGGAGAAAAAGCATGTTGCCCACGCTCTAACACTTTATCAATACTTTCATATCCCTGAATATTCAGCATTACATTTAATGGAAAATAAGCGGGTGGCGGCACCAATCCGGTGGTTACTTCTTTAATAAATTCGGCCTCTGTCATATCTGCACGCAGTGCATAATTGGTTTGCTTTTGGTGGCCCAGTGTATCGGTGGTTTCTTTGCTCATATTTTTACCACAAGCACTACCGGCCCCATGCGCAGGATAAACAATTACATTATCGGGCAATGTGATTATTTTTTTACGGAGGGAATGGAACAAGTGAGCGGCTAATTTATCCTGTGTTAAATCGGCTACTACTTTTTGAGCCAAATCAGGCCTACCCACATCGCCAATAAACAGTGTATCACCACTAAATAGCGCAGTGGGCTTGCCGTTTTCATCTTTCAACAAATAACAGGTACTTTCCATCGTGTGGCCGGGTGTATGTAGCACCTGAATGGTTACTTTACCTACCTTTAACTCCTCGCCGTCTTTTGCTGCATAAAAATCAAATGCCGGTTTTGCATTAGGACCATATACAATGGGAGCGCCGGTTTTTTTAGACAAATCTAAATGCCCGGATACAAAATCGGCATGAAAATGTGTTTCTAAAACATATTTAATTTTAGCCCCATTTCGTTCCGCTTTTTGAATATAAGGCTCTACTTCACGAAGTGGATCAATAATCACTGCTTCGCCATTACTTTCCACATAATAAGCGCCTTGCGCTAAGCAACCGGTATAAATTTGTTCAACTACCATAAGCAAATTCTTAAAAAAAATAAAATTAATGAAATAACTTAGCAGGAACGGTGACTCAAATCACACAAACCATATTTTATTAATGCAACCACAATTCTTTCACAATAATATAAATACCCATTACCAATACAAACCAGCCAAAACCTTTTTTCAATTTATCGCCATGAATTTTTTTTCCCAACCAACCCCCAACAAAAATACCGCTAATGGCAATGAGGGTAACAATAACAAGTAATTGCCAATCCATTTCAAAATGGCCCAAATCGCCGGTAAAGCCAATTAAAGAGTTGAGTGCAATGATGAACAATGAGGTACCCACTGCTTCTTTCATGGGTAAGTCCACTAATAAAACCAAGGTAGGTATCAGTAAAAATCCGCCACCTGCACCTAACAAACCGGTCATAAATCCGATGCCAATACCATATACCAATAATTTGGGAATATTGATTTTTTTATCGGGCACCACATCTGTTGTCTCTTTTTTATTGCCATTTCGCATCATTGACAAAGACGCTATTACCATTAAAATGGCAAAGAGCACCATTGTCATAATATTTTCAGTAATAACAAAAGAGCCTATAGTAGCAATTTTTTTAGGTATGGCAGGAATAAAAAATTTTCTTGTTAAAAAAACGGTAGCAATAGAGGATATACCAAATAATAAACCTGTTTTAATACTTACTAACCCTTTTTTATAATTATTATAAGCACCTACCAAACTAGTAGAGCCTACCACAAACAATGAATAAGATGTAGCCAGCAGTGGGTTTACACTAAATAAATATACCATTACGGGTACCGTTAGTATAGAACCACCGCCACCAATTAAGCC
The DNA here is from genome assembly GCA_021824365.1 of Bacteroidota bacterium. GTDB lineage: Bacteria > Bacteroidota > Bacteroidia > Chitinophagales > Chitinophagaceae > Hydrotalea. Next base: position 5,146 of record JAKAKY010000086.1, read on the forward strand.
GAGCGATATGCCTATTAAAGCCGATGCTAAATACCCAAAAAACAACTGCATGTATACTAAATTTATTTGTAAAAATGGCTTTTACTGTTGCAATAGATGGTGACAACAATCACAGATACAATTACATTGTAAAATTTAACAAAAATAATATTAAAATAAAATGCTCTCCAATTGCTAATTGTATTCTAAACTTTAATTCAGGAAGGAGCCTGTACAACAAACAACGCACAGGCTCTTATATGGGGGTTACTAAATATTTATGCCGTTCCCGGTAAAATTTTATGCCAATACAGCCAGGGTAAAATTTTCGTTTTCAACATCCACATACTCCAACGTTCTTTACTTTGATCGAAAGGAAATGTTTCCATTGGCTGGTTGTTGTAATCAAATTCTGCCAATACCAATTTACCATAGCCGGTAATCAATGGGCAAGAGGTGTAGCCGGTATAGCTGGCTTTTAATGGTTGCCCCTGCATCAATGCTAATAAATTTTGTACCAGCACCGGTGCTTGTTTACGAATAGCGGCACCAGTACGTGAGGTAGGTAAACCAGATGCATCACCTAATGAAAAAATATTGGCATACCGTACATGTTGCAAAGTGTTTTTATCAACATCTACCCAACCTGCTGTATTAGTCAATGGGCTGTTGCGCACAAAATCAGGGGCGCTTTGTGGCGGTGTTACATGTATCATATCAAAATTTACCCAATATTCCTGATCTTTATTATTCTCGCCAAAGCCTGCAAATTTTGCTTTTTTATTAGGACCGTCTATTTCATCCAACCGCACAAAGAACTGTGTTTTAATGTTACCGCGGGCTACTACTTTTTTCAACGTATTTTCATATTTATCTACTCCAAATAAACGGGTACCACCACTCCAATATTCCACCTGAGTTTTATTGAGTAAGCCATGCTTTCTAAAATAATCTGTTGCTAAAAACATAATTTTCATAGGGGCACCGCCACATTTTACAGGTGTATTGGGATTGGTGAAAATAGCTTTTCCACCTTTAAAATTTTTGATACACTCCCAGGTATAATTCACTGATTGAAAACTGTAGTTAGAGCAAACCCCGTTTTTACCCAAGGTTTCCTGCAAGCCTTTAATGGCACTCCAGTTAATTTGAATGCCGGGTGCTACTATCAAATATTCATAACCCACCTCGGTACCATCATCTAATGTTACCTTATTGACGTTGGGTAAAAAACCGGATACTTCCTTCTGTATCCAATGCACTCCCATAGGCATTACTGAGGCTTCAGAGCGAACCGTATCGGCCACATTAAAGGCGCCACCGCCTACCAGTGTCCAGGCTGGCTGGTAATAATGTTTATCGGCTGCATCTATAATAGCAATATCTAATTGCTTATTTTTTAGCAATAATTTACCGGCTACGGAAATGCCTGCATTTCCGCCCCCAACAATTACAATTTGATGTTGTACTGGCATGGCAATCTTTTTTTTGTTGAAAATAATATACTACAAGATAAAGGTATGTGACCAAAATCACATAATAAATATTTTTTATTAGTCTATTAACCCTATAGATTAACTATGAAAAGAAGGCAGGCAGAAATTAATAACTATTTTCATCCAACTTCACTTTGCCTTTAAAAGTCCGGAAAACAAAACTGGTATATACTTCAATAATCGGTACCCCAATAGCGGCTATAATCAGCATAATACCCAGCGAACGTGGAGAAGATGCCGCATTATGTACGGTTAATGAATACAATGAATTGGTGGTTGAGCGCACAATATCGGGATATAAATTCATGGCAAATGTAATGAGCAACAATGCTACTGTAAGGGCAGATGAAAAGAAGCCCGCTAAATAGTTGCCACTTTCTAACAAACGCCTGGTATTAATGGTATTAAACACAGTGGGTAACCCGGCCCTGCTATTAAAAAAGGATAGCGCTTAACGGTATTGGCCATGTACGGATAATACACTAACGTAACAATGGTTAACAACATGTAAAACACCACAAATACCCTGCTTGTATCGTGCACCATTAATGAAAGTTTGGTGTACAAACGTTTTTCGGTTTTCATTACTAAATAAATAGAACCGTGCACGGCAAACAGCGATAAGGTAGTAACACCCGTTAACAACGCATACGGATTTAAAAGTTGCAAAAAATGACCGGTATATTCAAAATGTTCGTTAATGGGCAAGCCAATAATTAAATTACCCAATACTACACCCATTAAAAAACCAATTAGTGCACCTGAAACTGTATACGGGAAAGCAATTCTAAATCCATAAAAATATATTTTTATACTTTTTTTGTTGCTGTACCCAACCAATAAAAGAGGTGCATGGTTTACAAAAAACTGCAAAATTACCAATAGCTATTGCGTGTATTGTGACAATTATTACACTGCTGCTTTTTTCATGTCTAAAAGCATATGATTTAAATCATAAATACAACTAACAACCGTCATAAATTCCCCCAACACCAGTATCTAATTTTACAGCAGCAAATTAAAACTGCAACCATTAAATATTTGTTATGAAAAAGATTGTGATATTAGGTGCCGGTACAGCAGGCACCATGATGGCCAACCACCTGAAACATGAATTAAAGCACGATGAATGGGATATTGCCATTATTGATGAAAGCAAAGAACACCACTATCAGCCCGGCTATTTGTTTTTACCTTTCGATATTTATTCACCGGAAGATATTATTAAATCCATCACTGAGTTTATTCCAAAAGGCGTACACTTTATGAATAAACGAATTGAAAAAGTAGAACCCACCTCTAATACAATAGAATTAACCGATGGCGATACCATTACCTATGATATATTAATTATTGCTACCGGTGCTAAAATTGCACCGGAAGAAACTGAAGGCATGAAAGGAGCAGAATGGCACCAATCTGTTTTCGATTTTTACAGCTTTGAAGGCGCATTGGCATTACGTAACAAACTTAGGAATTGGAAAGGAGGCCGTTTGGTCGTTCACATTACCGAAATGCCTATTAAATGCCCGGTTGCGCCTTTGGAATTTGCCTTTTTAGCCGACTCTTATTTTAAACACAAAAACATGCGTGATAAAGTGGACATTACTTTTGTTACGCCTTTAAGCGGTGCCTTTACCAAACCCAAAAGTACTGAAGCCTTACAACACCTGTTGGATGAAAAACACATTGCAATTGTACCGGATTTTGCCGTACAGGAAGTAGATAATACCAACAAAAAAATAATTGACTACAGTGGTAAAGAAGTGCCCTTTGATTTGCTGGTAACCGTACCCACCAATAAGGGAGATGAATTGATGGCACGTTCAGGATTAGGCGATGACTTAAATTATGTACCCACTAACCGCGCCACACTGCAATCTAAAAATTACGCAAACATTTTTGTAATTGGCGATGCTTCTAATGTACCTGCTTCTAAAGCAGGTTCAGTTGCTCACTTTGAAGCAGAAATACTCACAGAAAATATTCTTCACTATATAAAAGGCGAACCTTTAAAAGAAGAATTTGACGGACATGCCAACTGCTTTATTGAAACCGGTAACGGTAAGGCATTGCTGATTGATTTTAACTATACCCACGAACCTGTTGAAGGCAGCTTCCCCTTTCCGGGTGTTGGGCCCTTAAGACTTTTAAAAGAAAACCGAATGAACCACATGGGCAAATTAGCCTTCAAATGGATTTATTGGAATATGCTGTTAAAAGGAACCCATATACCTTTTGTTTCTGCTACTATGCAGGAAGCAGGCAAACACTTTGATTAATTTTTAAATTATTCATTATAAAAAACAAACACAATGGAAACACAAATAGCCAACATTACAGTTGATGTAAACGAAGAAGGTTACTTAACCAATTTTGCACAGTGGACACCCGCCGTTGCAGAAGCCATAGCCAAAGATTTGAATATTATGCTCACCCCCCGGCACTGGGAAGTGATTACCTATTTACAGAATGAACACAAAAGCGACAGCCCGTTAAGCATTCGTAAAATTAGCAAAAGCGGTGTGGTAGACATTAAGGAATTTTATCAGCTATTCCCCAATGCACCTTTAAAAGCAGCCACCAAAATTGCCGGTATACCCAAACCTGCCAGTTGTATTTAACCCATTAAAATAATATACTATGAACGAGTTTAATGGCGAAGTAAGAAAGATGATGATTATACTTTCTAAAGCCACCCTTGAAAATGTTTATGCCGCCTTTGTTTTAGCCAATGGTGCCCGTATGGAAGGCATTGAAGCCGAAATGTTTTTTACCTTTTTTGGTTTAGAAGCCATTCACAAAGGCAAATTAGAACATTTACATACTGCCACAGTGGGTAACCCGGCCCTGCACATGCCAACCCTATTAGGTGGTTTACCAGGCGTAGAAGCATTAGCTACCAGTATGATGAAAAAAGAAATGGAAAAAATTGATATGCCAGATGTATTAGAGTTTTTGGATATTCTAAAAGCATCCGGTGTTAAGCTATGGGCCTGTAAATTAGCCATGGAAATGTTCCATTATAAAAAAGAAGATATGTTCGACGATTTAGACGGAATTATTACCGTTGGCGATTTTTACAAACAAGGCTCAGGCTTAGGAACCCACATGCTTTTTGTATAATTTGTTGGCAGGCAATTTTTAATGATACTGACCGGTTATTCTTATAATCGGTCAGTATTTTATATTGTAGCCAAAAGCAAACTTCATATTTTGTTCCATTCCCAAATACCATACTTTAACGTATCAGGTAACGTAAAGCCACATAACTTAAGGGTTAATAAAATATTACCTCTATGGTGTGCCTCATGTGCAATAAAATAACCGAGTAATGGCACCACCCCTCTTTTAAAACCCTTTACCACACCGCCATTGGCCATACCTTCTTTTAAAACATCACCAATTAGCGCTGCAGAAACGGCGTGCATACTATGCAGGCTATTGATTGTTTTTACATCATCCGCCTTAATGGTATTAAGATGCGCTACCCAGGGTTGATGCATGCGTTCCAATTTCCAGAAACGTACATTATACATATGCGCCAATTGATGCCCAACAGAACCACCACCGCGTTTAGAGGTAGTGAACATCAATGCTTCATCCGTTAACGCCTCTATCAACATTACATTGATGCGGTGATGGATGAACCAGGTATCGACAATTTGTTGTTGCAATACTTCCATAACAACATTTTAAGGGTGACAGACAGATTGAATTAACAATATTGCTGATTGAATGTACACCATATGATGGGGGTTTATAAATAACCCTTGCTTTTTAAATAATCAACCCATTTTTGATAACCCCCACCGGTAGCGGTTAAATGCAACCCATCGGCCGTATACTTTGCATTGAGCCTGCCCTGTGCATCGATAAACAAATCATAAATATGAATGAAAGGCACATGTAATTGTGCAGCCATTTTTTGGATGAGTTGATTGGCATGTACAATATGGCTTTGCTTATCGTAATGCTGCGGAAAGTTGGGCACATCAGGATTTACGGGCATAATACTTTGTACATATACTTTTGTACCCGGGCTTCCTGCTTGTATGCGCTGCACAATTTTACCAATATTATCAGCAATCACTGCATCGGGAATATCTTTCCCAATATCATTAATACCAATTAATAAAAACACTTTTGAAGGTTGGCGGTCAATAACATCCTCTAACCGTTTTAAAACGCCGTAAGTAATATCTCCACCAATACCCCTGTTAATCACCGTTGAATCGTTTAACAGCATTTTCCAGTTACCCATTTCGGTAATGCTATTCCCCAAAAACATGATTTTGCCTTTCACAATAGGTTCTTTTGCAAAGACCGCCATTCTTTCTGTATAGTGTTCGGGTATAAAGCCGGTGGTATCAAACAAATGTTGGTTGGTGACCTGTGCCTGCATACCCAATGGCCATAGCAAACATTGAAATATCAAATACTTTAGCATTTTCATCATTTATTGCTTTTTTAGTGGTTTAACTGCACACCATTACCCTAAGCCAATTATGCTAACAGTTACCTGCAATACCGATTAATTGCATGGTTGTGTTGAATATAAAGTCAGGGAAAATATGCAGTAGAATGAATGGTTATTTTTCTGATTACCCCATTGTGAATTTACAACTCCACAAAGGCGAAAACAAATATTTTTTTAGTATATATTTTAAAATAAGCTATACCAAAGCAATCTAACTGCAAAAAAATACAAACTGCTTGTTTGTTAGTACCCGCTAAAAAAATAATGATACAATAAACATACAGCTTAGTAATAAAACAGCATAGTCAGGTTTTTTGCTGGGTATACCATTAACCCGCCATGTTGCCACAGCCAGGAAAACCTCTCAAAAAAAAGAGCATGAAAGAAGCAGGTATAATACCTGCTTCTTTCAT
>JAKAKY010000087.1 GCA_021824365.1 Bacteroidota bacterium
TTCGTATTAAAAACAAAATTGCTACAAAAGAAGGTGGTTACGCTATTTATTTACCTACCGGTGAAGAAATGACTGTGTATGATGTTGCCATGAAATATAAAGAACAGTATACCCCATTATTGGTTTTAGCGGGAAAAGAATATGGTAGTGGTTCATCTCGCGATTGGGCAGCAAAAGGTACTTTTTTATTGGGTATTAAAGCGGTATTGGCCGAAAGTTATGAGCGTATTCATCGGAGTAATTTAGTGGGTATGGGTGTTTTGCCTTTGCAATATATTGCGGGTGAGAATGCGGAAACACTTGGTTTGTCGGGTAAAGAAAATTATGATGTTATTGGAATTAACGACAAACTTTTTCCATTAAAAACATTATCTGTTTCTGCCATAAAAGAGGATGGAACTGTTATTCAATTTAATGTATTAGCCAGATTAGATTCTGTAATTGAAGTGGAATATTTCAGGAATGGAGGTATCTTGCAATATGTTTTGAGGCAATTTTTGAAACAATAAATCTTTTAATGTGTGCGATATCATGTAGCTGATTATATTCAATACAAGGTTTGTGTAGCCAATTCGAACATCGTTAAACTTTAGAAATACATTCAAATGAAAAAAAAAATTATCTATCAAAAGAGTGTACGATGCACCCGGTGTTTCTGATGGAACAAGGGTTTTGGTTGACAGGGTATGGCCACGTGGTTTAACAAAAGAAAAAGCAAAAATTGATATTTGGCTAAAAGAAATTGCACCCGGCACAGAATTGCGTAAATGGTTTGCACATGATGCGGCAAAGTGGAAAAATTTTCATGATAAATATTCGGATGAGTTACTGCAAAACAAAACTGCAGTAGCAACCTTAAAGCAATTATTAGAAAAAAATCATTGCACACTTGTTTTTGGAGCCAAAGATGAGTTACATAACCAGGCCGTTGTTATAAAAAATTTTCTTCATCAATAAAATGATTGAGCCTTTGTGTTGATTATTTTCTGATTCATCATAACTTATCCGGCATTTATCTGTTTTATTAGCGGTAGCATTGTTTCACCCTTGCAGTTTTGCATAAAAAAATGATGCAGCTAAACAGATTGTTAAAATAATGTATAAAAAATATACCGGTTTATTGAGCCGGAACATTTTGTGTATCAAAAGTATTAATATCTTCTGGGAGGTCTGTTATTAAATGGTCTGTTGCCGCCACTATTGTTATTACTTCTTCCATTATCTTCGGCTTGCGACACAGCAATTTTTTTACCCAGCATTTTAACGCCATTGAGTAATTCAATGGTTTCTTTTGCTTCGGCATCATTCGGCATTTCAACAAAACCAAATCCCTTGCTTTTTCCGGTTTGTTTATCTTTAATAACAATGGCAGAACGCACATCGCCATATAATTCAAACATTTCTCTTAAATCGGTTTCATCAATATCGCCGGGTAGCCCGCCTATAAAAAGCTTCATAATAACTGTTTAAGTTCAACTGCAAAAATAATCAATAAATAACTAAGTAATAATAATCTTTTTTAAAGTTAGACAACCTTATTTTTTTAAAAAATCATCTTTTTTAATACCTGAACTGCTTAGTACTTAGTACCTTTAACAAATAATTTAACACATATCCTATGCAGTGCAATAAGTATTTATGGATAATGTTATTACTGTTTTTAACTACTCCTGCTTTTTCTCAAACTCATTTGTCGAGTGATAGTTTATTTATCTTAGCTCGGAATGCCGCTTTTCAGAATCATGATTATGCATTGGCAAAGCAATATCTGTATCAGGGTATACAGCAAAGTCCCAATTATGCTGATTTATGGGTATTTATGGGTAGAATAAACAGTTGGGAGAAACATTATGATAGTGCTTCCTATTATTTTGAAAATGCTTTGAAAATTAATCCGGAATATGATGACGCATCTCTTGGATATGCTACTATGTTGTATTGGAATAATGCCTATTTAAAAGCCCTGCAAATATGTAATTCGGGCTTGCAGTACCATCCCGAATCGGGTTCATTGCAGTTATTGAAATCAAAAATATTTGTTGCTCTGCAAAGTTATGACAGTGCATATGCTATTATACAACAATTAATTCATCAAAAGAAGGAAATGGCGGCAGTAAGGGCGCTTGCAGGAAATATTAAATCAGTACTATCGAAAAATCAGATAGACCTGAGTTATGATTTTGTATATTTTGATCGGCAGTTTAATAATCCATGGCATTTGGCAAGCATTGATTATGGTAGAACCACTTCAATTGGACTAGTTACCGGCAGGTTAAATTATGCCAACAGGTTTAATGAAAATGCATTACAGTTTGAAATTGAGTCCTATCCGCATATTTCCAAAATATTTTACAGTTTTATCAATTTTGGTTATACCGGTAATAACAATGGTGTATTTCCACAATGGCGCGGTGCATTTTCATTGTATGCTAATTTGCCAAAAAGTTTTGAAGCAGAAATGGGGCTACGCTATTTACAATTTGGGAATAACCCTACCTGGTTGTATACTGCTTATGCAGGAAAATATTATAAAAACTGGCTTTTAGGTGCAAGGGCTTATATCATACCTTCTAATTATACGGCCAAAGCCGGTGTTTCATATAGTGCTATGGCCCGTTATTATTTGGGTGGTGCTTACGATTTTATAGGTATTTCAGCAGGTTATGGCATTTCACCGGATGATCGATATAATGCTATTTTATTAGACAATCCGGCCAATTTAATAGCCTATAAAGCCGGATTGTTATACCGCAAAACAATTGGAAAAATGAATGTTTTATCAATTGATGCTAACTGGGTAAATCAGGAATACCTGCCTAATACAAAAGGAAATCAATATCAGGCAGGCGTTGCCTGGATGTTTAGATTTTAACTGATTTATTCTGTATATCTTTTGTACAAATTATCGGGTAACAGTTTTAATTCTTTACTAAATTGATTATTCTTTAATTTAAATTGATTAAACCGGTTATTGATTTCTGTCAATATTGAATCACGTGTAATGGCTTCAATTGATAAATTGGCATAAATTTTAAACAATTGTTCCTGATTTTCTAAATAGGTTCCACTAATAAAATCTACCAGGTCTGTTTTAGTTTGTTTTAGCGGATAGTGATGCATGTTTCTAAAATATGCTGCCGTATCTAAACCGGAACCCATCCAGGCTACCGTATCAGGCATTTGCAGGTTGTATTTTTTATCTAATAACTGCAGTAACGTTGGTGCTATGTCGAAATGTGTAGATATACTTTTAAATATACCCGTTTTTTTCAATAAAGGTGAATAGATAATTAAAGGAACATGATAACGGTCTAATTTATCTTCAATAGGTATTTCCGGCATTCTGTGATCGCCGGTTATAATAAAAATTGTATGTGCGAAATCTGTCCTTTGCTGATACTGTTTAAAAAAATATTTTATGCTTTCATCGGCATATAAAACGGTTGTTAATTCTTGTTGGTAGTGTGCAATTTTTTCTTTTTCCGAATTTTTTATTGAAAAATGTTGTAAGCGGTCTATAAATAGTTGATTATATTGTTTTGGGCTATTCAGTGTAAAAGGATCATGGGTAGATAATGTAAGCAGAATGTTCAAGTAGGGTATTTGAGAATTAATATGATTAAAATAAAATCGATACAAAGATTCATCATCGTAACCCCAGGAAAAATTACTAACAGGATTTATTTTTTGATATTGATTAGAATTGAAGTTATTCATATCAAAAACTTTGTCTGTTCCATTTTTTTGCATGAATAATTTCATATTATCGAAAGATGCATCACCACCATAAAAAAAGGCAGATTGATAACCATGTTTTTTTAATAGATTCATGAGTGTAAAAGCCGGTGGCATTTTGTTGCCCAGCTCTGCAAATCCATTTTGTGCAAATGGAAGTGAACCGGTAATGGAAGGTAATGCTGCAAAGGTTCTGCCACCTTCGCTTAAAAAATTACTCCAATACAAACCTTGTTTTGAAAGTGAATCTAAGAAGGGTGTAAAGCTGCCAATATAGGCTTTCTCATTACTGAAGGCACTTCCTAATCCTTCCACAATAATAATAACAATGTTAGGAACTGTATTGGCTTTTGTGAAGTACGGTGATAATGTTTCTGAACTGGTATCTGAAAGGTGCAGAAAAGGATAATTTACTTCATTAATGTATTTGAAATCAAGCTTTATTAAATGATTTGGATTGCCTTGTGCAATATTTTCAATGCCTCGCAAAAAGAAATATCGAAAAGTAGCATTTAAAAAATAGCCTGTTTTGTTTCTTGATAAATTGTTGTAGTAATAATTGTTGTATTCCCTGACTTTCATAAAAGATGAAAATCCGGTAAATGAAAGAATTAATAGTATACCACTAATGATAGTAATACTAATATTACCCGGGTTTAACTTTTTGGGCAGAAATATTTGCAGGTAAAAAATAACGGATACAATGCCCCCTAAAGCTATGATTAAGTATACTGAAATATTTGTTGATGTAATGGTTGTTACAATGTCATTCCACTTATAACCAAATAAATCTGCCCCTAAAGGCACTTGTGTAAAGTAAAAATAGGCAGATAACAATAATTGTATGATACAAACACTAAAAAAGACCGATTGAATAAGGATTTTGGAAAGTCTTCGGCTAATTAAATAAGCAATATAAAATGGCGTATACAAACTGATGACCATTAAAAATATAAATCGTATATCATGATAAAAGCAGCTATATAAAATTTTTAGTAATTGCTTAGGGGTGCCGTTTTTATTGATTTCGGCTAATAATTCAAGCGTGCTGATGGTAATAATGGTGCTTGCAAATACAATAATGTATTTGACATATAATTTTGAAAAATAAACCAATTTTAAAAAATAATTACCAAATATTTTAAGTGAATTTTGTTCTGTTTTTTTATTTATTGCTATGTTCTCCTCAATTGCAATATTATTTTCTGGCACAACTATTTTTTTATTAAAACCAATGCGTACCATTTCGCCCCAACTTGATTTTTTATTGATTTTATCTATAAAGCCTTTAATGGCACTCCATACCACAAATGGATGAAAATAAAATGGTTCCGTAAACGCAGTAAAAATAAGGTGCGTAATATCTATTCGTCGTTTATATTGGTGATAGGAGAGTACTTCCATTAAAATGGCAAAAATTGAATAAGTATAACCAAAAAATATGATCACTATTAAATATAAAATAAAATAGCTCCAATTCATGATACCCGATAACGCAAAAACTAAAAAGCTGATAAATCCTATAAACTCAATAATGGGTGCGCATAGCTCAAAAAAAAACCAATAGGGGTAACTTAAAAGTCCTAAAACACCATATTTGGGATTTAAAAACATTTTTTTATGTAGCCATAATGTTTCATAGGTTCCACGAAGCCAGCGATTCCGCTGGCGACCCAATATTTTAAATTTATCGGGGGCTTCTGTCCAGCATAATGGATCAGGAATGTAATTAACAACATATGATATTTTTTTTTCTTCCATATACCTGCGCATTCTTACTACCAATTCCATATCCTCACCCACCGTATTATGGTTATAACCACCCGCCTGTATAACAATTTCTTTATCAAATGCACCGAATGCGCCTGAAATTAGCATCAAGCCATTTAGCCTGCTCCACGCCATTCTGCCTAATATAAATGCCCTGATATATTCAAGAGTTTGCATTCTTGGTAAGTATTTTTCCGGCAAATGCACTTTTACTAATTTGCCATCAATTACCTCACAGGAGTTGGCAATTCTAACTACTCCTCCTGATGCTATTACTTTTTTATCCGTTTCTTCTAAAAAAGGTTTCATTACTTTTAATAAGGCATCCGGTTCTAAAACGCAGTCTACATCTATGCAAACAATATAATCTTTCGCTGCAACATTAATGCCTACATTCAGGGCATCTGCTTTTCCACCATTTTCCTTGTCAACTATGGTTAGTTTTTTATAAAGCGGATTTCTGCTCCTGTATATTCCCTTTATGGGTTTGGTTTTAATTTTTTCTTCCGTGCAAAAGTTGATTTTTTGTAAATCAAATGCTGATATTAACTGGCTTAAGCTATTGTCTTTGCTGCCATCGTTAATAACAATAATTTCAACATTGATATAATCAATGGAAAGCAATGAATGTACATTTTCTACAATCGTTTTAGCCTCATTATAGGCAGGTGCCAGTACACTAATTCCCGGTGCATTGTTACTGGTAAATAGTAAGTCATAATCAGTATATGTGTTTTTATGTAAATATTTTTTTGTTTCACCAATCGAGTATATGCCAATCAATAAGTAAGTACTAATCAGCGCAATTGAATATATAAATATTATTTCTGATACAAATTGATAAGTTGATTCTAATACCTGATGCGTATTCCATAACCATAATAAATGATGGATACAAATAGAGAATAAGCTGTGTAAGTTTAATAAAATGATTTCCGGGAAATATGGTATCACTAAAATCGTCATTTCTTTGCAAGGCTAAGGGTGTTATAGTATTATACCTCTTTTTTATTGATAGGCTAATGCATCAATGGCGTGTAAAGTGCATTTAGTTACTTTACTTTTTTGTATCAATATTTGTTCATTCCATGTCTTCATTTCAGGAGTAATAGTTAATAATGTTACCATAGCTTCCCTGGCTAAATCAATATCTTCTGCTAATACAATGTTTTTTAAAAATTGAGTATCATGCCTGCTTCCTATTTTTTTAATTGCTGTTAGTAAGACTATTTTGTTTTGCTTTGTTTCTAATGAATAGCGTGCTTTAAGTATAGTAGTTTCTGATTTTTGGGGAAATGCAACCATGGTTTCAATCGCTGTTTTACGAATGGTAGGATTAGGGTGTTGCAAACATTTTAATATGATGGTAGGTAATACCTCTTCAATTTTATAAATGGCTGCTATTTTTAAACAGAATATGATAACTGTATCATTTTTTGCTTCTAACCAATTGTTTAATTTTTTAAAGAATACCTGATCTGGTTGCTTATTTTGTAATTGTGCTAAAAGTTTTATTTGTTGCCACGCTGAAATGGGATTCGAGATTACCCCCAAAAATCTTAAACCATCAAATCCGTACATGTGTACAATACCTGTTTGTGCTTCTGTTCTAACTAACTCATTTTTACTGTTGGCATTTTTGTAAATTACTTTTAATAAATCACGTTGATCCATAGTATACAATTCATGGATTCCTTTGGCTTTAACATACCATTTTTTACTGTATAATTTTTTTATTGAACTATTTTTTAGCCCTAGTGCCTGATATAGGCTTATAATATTGGCTGCTTCATTACCGAGTAGGTTATTTTTTAATGCAATTAATTTATCAACTATAATTTTTTTAGCATAGTTTGATTTTAATATTTTATTGATTCTTTCCGGTATTTCAACTGCAACAGTGGATTCATCAATTGCTGTAATTTTTTCAGCGAGCCAGTCGGTCATTCTTTTTTGAGTGACTTTTTTTAACAAAAAATAGCGCTTTTCTATATAGGTATTTGTGTAAATAATAATTACCAGTATAATTGAAAGTATAAAGAATACTACAGCGGCTACTTTCAATGTTTGTGCTTGTACTGCATAATACAAATAAGCAGGTTGCGGTATATTATAATGGATGGGTGCCATCTTTGTATAATTGTATAAGGTTTTTGTACAACGGTATTGTTTCAGGCAAATTGAGTGCGGCTATTTCGGCTTCCTGTTTCAATTTATATTCCGTAATTATTTGAATTAACGCTTCGAGGTTAAATGGGCGCTTAATACATACATTTACTCCTGCTTTTTTAAAATCGTTAATACTTGCTGCATGGTCTATTTTAGTCATCACAATAATAAATACATTCGGAAATTTTGATTTGCTTAATTTAATCAGCTCCAGTCCTGAAATATATTTTAATCGCAATTTGGTAATGATGATATCTGGCTGAATATGTGTGATGATGCGTTGTGCATTTTCTCCATCCAGACTGCTATACACAGTATAATTTGCCCGGCTTAATTTGAGGGAAATAATTTTTAATAATATTGGATTGCTCTCTACCACTAATACTTTCATAATCTATTGAATTGGTATAGACTGATGCAGAATTTGGATATCGCAAAAATGAATGGGTGCGCATTTAACAAGTTTCTTTCTCAGGCTATAGGTTTAACTTAAGCTATAGATGATTGTTCAACCAACACTATAAAATTATACAAGATTATACAAGATAACCTATATAATTTATCGTAATTGTTGTAGTATAATCGCTACATATTATCCTGTCTTTATTTACATATCTATATTTAACAACCACTCTAACAATAAAATCAGAATTTTGTAATTCAAATATGAATATGCTTTTAAAAATATTGCTCCTGTCATTAGTAGTTTGGGCCAAACCAAATAGCTATGTTTCAGTACATACAATTGTTCAGCAACTACCCACTGGTACTACTACAAATGCCATTCAGTTTATTGAGCAAGATTGGAATTTGGCTAAACAAAGGGCCATGCAGGAAAATAAATTAATATTTGTGGATGTATATGCCAGCTGGTGCCCTCCTTGTATGCTGTTAAAAACCAAAACCTTCCAAAATAAGAAGGTGGGCGATTTTTTTAATCAACATTTTGTCAATATTTCTATTGATGCTGAAAAAAGTATAGGGCCACAGGTAGCACGTTATTTTGGTGTAACTGCTTATCCTACATTGGTTTTTACTGATGGGGCAGGAAAACCCGTATTGTATGCAATGGGTTATATGGGTACAAAAGATATTTTAAAATTTGCACAAGCCGCATTGGATAAGCTCTCTGCCACAAAATAAAGCAGCTTTGCAGGTGGTCATTTAATTGCTTTAATTAATCAGCCTAAATTGCCGTTAATACAAAGGTTACGTTGATTTAGATGTTTTCTTTTATTTTTGAAAGAATTATCCGGCTAAGTAGATACAAAATTTTTTATTTGTTAGTAAATTGTAAAGTATATGCATGTTGATAAAGCATTGGTTGAAAAACTGGCTCATTTGTCTCGTTTAAACGTAGATGAAGCAGATATGCCTGAATTTATCAGCGATTTGGAAAATATGATTGATTTTGTGCAGCAATTACAGGAGGTTGATACCACTCATGTAGCTCCTCTGATGTATGTAGGTCAACCTATGAATGTATTTCGTGAGGATAAAGTAAATCATCAAATACCAAAAAATGAGGCTTTACAAAATGCCCCTTTACATAGCAACGATTTTTTTGAAGTGCCTACTGTTATCAAAAAATAAAATTTAATAACCCTTTTATGGATACTGTTATTCAACTTGACCAAATTGCGAAAGATTATTTTATGGGCAATCAGGTCATCAGGGTACTAAAGGGTATTAGTCTTTCCATACTTCGAAATGAATACGTTGCCCTAATGGGGCCTTCGGGCAGCGGCAAAAGCACACTTATGAATATTTTGGGATGTCTTGATTCGCCAACGGGTGGCAGTTATATTTTAAATGGCAAGGACGTGAGTAAAATGCCCGATGATGATTTAGCCGAAGTGCGTAATAAAGAAATTGGATTTGTGTTTCAACAGTTTAATTTACTACCCCGATTAACGGCTGCCGAAAATGTAGCGCTTCCGCTGATATATGCAGGTGTAGGCAAAAAAGAACGAATGGAAAGAGCTGTTGAAGCCCTGCAAAAAGTGGGTTTGGGTGATCGTAGCCATCATAAATCAAATGAATTAAGCGGTGGACAAATACAAAGAGTAGCCATTGCCCGTGCGCTGGTGAATAACCCTTCTATTTTATTGGCCGATGAGCCAACGGGTAATTTAGATTCTAAAACTTCGGTAGAAGTAATGGAAATTTTTGGCAAAATACAGGCCGCGGGCAATACAGTTGTATTGGTAACCCATGAAGAAGCCATTGCCCATTATGCCAAACGCATTATTCGTTTACGCGATGGACTAATTGAAAGTGATAATACCCAGGTTGCCTTACACGCAGTGCAGTTGTAAATCATACAAAAGGCCTGCTCAATTTATTGAACAACCAAAACTTTTTAAAGGGTAACTTTGTAATATCATTTCATTGATATAAAACAATATGGCCCTAAAAATATATACTAAAACCGGCGATGCCGGTAATACCAGTTTAATTGGTGGAACCAAAGTTCCTAAAAATCATATCCGAATTGAAAGTTATGGAACGGTAGACGAATTAAATTCATTTATTGGATTACTCAGCGACTCAATTATCTCATTTGCTGCATTACAGCCATTGCGAGAAAATTTAAAAGAAATTCAAGACAGGTTATTTACCATTGGTTCTTCTCTGGCATGCGATCCGGATAAAGAACCTTTAATGAAAATTCCCGATTTGCAAAAAAACGATGTGGAATGGTTGGAACAGTATATTGATTCCATGCAGTCTGCTTTACCGGTAATGAAACATTTTATTTTACCGGGTGGCCATACGGCCATTTCAACCGCTCATATAACACGCTGTGTTTGCCGCCGGGCAGAACGTTTGTGTGTAGCCATGCAAGCCAATAACTTATTTGTAGATCCCTTGGTTATTCAATATTTAAACAGGTTGAGTGATTATTTATTTGTGGTAGCCCGTTACATAGGCCATCAGTTACAAATTGAAGAAATTGCCTGGAAGCCGCGGATTCATTAATTGTTTTAGGCAACAATCAACCCATCTTTCATGTGTAAAACCCGGTTGCTTAATGCAGCCAGTTCTTCATTATGGGTAACAATTAAAAAGGTGTGACCCAATTCCTGTTGCAATCGTAAAAATAAATTGTGTAAGTCTTTAGCATTGGCACTATCTAAATTGCCGGTAGGCTCGTCGGCAAAAATAATATCGGGGCGGTTAATTAAAGCTCTGGCTACTGCAACCCTTTGTTGTTCACCACCACTCAGTTCCTGTGGTTTATTATGAATTCTATCGGCTAAACCCAATAGTGTAAGCAACTTAGTGGCGTGCAATTGCAATTCTTTTTTTCCACGCCTGGCAATCCAACCCGGTACACAAACATTTTCCAGCGCTGTAAATTCAGGTAATAAATGGTGAAATTGAAATACAAACCCAATATGGTTATTTCTAAAATCGGCTAATTTTTTACCTTTTAAAAGATGTATGGGTTGATTGTTGAGCAAAACTTCACCACCATCTGCCTCATCTAAAGTGCCTAATATATGCAGCAACGTACTTTTGCCCGCACCGGATGAGCCTACTATTGACACAATTTCGCCCTGTTCAATTTGTACATTTACGCCCTTTAAAACTTCTAACCGGTTGTATTTTTTTACAATATTGCGTGCTATTAACATAAAATTGATATAGGTATTAGGCCGTAAACTTACGTTACATTCCAGCTTTTTACCTGTTTTTTTTCAATATTTTACCAATACAGTCAAAGCCATTTTTGGTAGTTTCGCAGATACGGTTACTTTTGCACAAAATTTTTAAATATGTTCTGGACATTAGAACTGGCAAGTTATCTGGAAGAGGCACCCTGGCC
>JAKAKY010000088.1 GCA_021824365.1 Bacteroidota bacterium
TCACCGCACAAAACAAAGGCTTGCGCACCTTCATTTTTTGCTGTTGTGGGAAATGGGGATAATATTTCGTACCTACATCATACTGCTGTGTTTCAGCATATGTCATTTTAAAAATATTCAATATTCTTTCCTCTGCGGCTATTATCGGCGTTCCATCGGGATGCAAAGAAAATTTATGATTAATATAAGGATCATGACTAATGAGTACCTTGCTATCTTTAGTAATCACCGCATCCATTTCAAGCGTAGTTACCCCAAAATCAATGGCTTTGATAAATGCCGGAATAGTATTTTCGGGCATTAGGCCCCTGCAACCTCTATGGCCTTCTTTATCAAAAAAAGCAGGTGAAACAGCCTGTTGAATTTTAAAATTGGTGCAAGACATCATCAAAAAAAATAAAATAATATATTTCTTCATGCGAACAGTCAGATTTTAGTCTTCAACATTTCATTGGCCAAATCTTTTTGCAAAGCATTGCCATTTTGCAAATGTGTTACCACAGAATGAAAACTTTGTGCATCTTTATTTTGGCTGAGTTTAAATACATGATTGCATGCGGTTACCTCTATTTCAAAAGCTACAATGGCTTTCATATTTTCCTGCACATAATCTGTGGACATTTTATCAACATCTGCCACACTATGGCTTTGCCCTTCAAAGTATCGGGTTTGTTGCACCAATAATTCGTACAGCGCTTTATCATCTAAAAAACGCATGATGCCTGATGCATGTACCGACATATAGTTCCAGGTACTTGCCTGAGAAGGTTGGCTGTACCAGGATGCGCTGATATAACTGTCAGCCCCCTGAAAAATAGCCAGCACTTTAGGATTAACCTCAAAAGCATTGGTATGTACCTGGTTACGCATTAAATGTCCGGTGATAAAAATGGTATCATTTCTTTGATGAATCAGTATGGGTATATGTGTGGCAACCGGCCAGTCTTCGGATGTAGTACCGCACAAGGTAACAAGAGGATGTGCCTGCATAAAAGCAAATACATCTTCCGGATGATTGGCTTTGAAGTGGGGTAAATGATACATGTTTACGCATTAAGTAATGAACCCAATATTTTCTTGCTATCATGCCAACCCAAATATCCTTTTACAGCTTTTTAATTACCTCATAAATATTTAAGCAAGAGATGTAGCCGGTTGTTGTATACTTCCGGCATTTCTAATAGCTATATTCCGAATGGCTAAATTGGTCATATTTCTAAAGGCTTCCTGTGAAATAACATCCTCACCCACCATAGCCGGAACACCTGCATCGCCACCTTCACGAATACTTTGTACAATGGGAATTTGCCCCAGAAATGGCAACTCATATTCCTCTGCCAATTTTTTGCCACCTTCTTTGCCAAAAAGGTAATATTTGTTATAAGGCAATTCTGCCGGGATAAAATAAGCCATATTTTCCACCAAACCGATAATAGGAACATTGATTTGCGCCTGACCGAACATAGCTATTCCTTTCTTAGCATCGGCCAAAGCAACGGGTTGTGGCGTAGTTACAATTACCACTCCGGTAACGGGTACTGTTTGCATCAATGTTAAATGAATATCGCCGGTACCGGGTGGCATATCAATTACTAAATAATCCAATTCACCCCAATCTACTTCAGTTACAAACTGTTTAATAGCACTGCTCGCCATCGGTCCGCGCCATACTACCGCATTTTTTTCATCTACCAATAATCCAATGCTCATCAGTTTAATTTGGTATTTTTCCAAAGGAACAATTACTCCTTTACCATTTATTTCACGCATCATAGGGCGTTGGCCACGAACCCCAAACATAATTGGAACACTGGGACCATAAATATCGGCATCCATTAAACCCACTTTTGCTCCCCCTTCAGCCAATGCCAGTACTAAATTGGCGGCCACTGTACTTTTACCCACACCACCCTTGCCGCTTACTACAGCAATAATGTTTTTTACGCCGGAAAGTAATTGGAGCATATCTTTTCTATTGGTTGTAGTATCCGCATTAAAATGAATCTGCACCTGGGCATCTTTCTTTACATAAGTATGAATGGCATTTTCGCTGTCTTTGCGAATCATTTCCTTTAGAGGACAGGCTGGAGTGGTTAACACAATGGTAAAATGAACATTATTTCCATCAATTTCAATATCTTTTACCATATTCAAAGTTACCAGATCTTTGCCCAAATCGGGTTCCTGTACATGGCTAAGCGCTTTTAAAATATCTGATTCTGTCATCACGCAAGTTTTTGTTAAAAAAAGGAACTTTTTGCAAAGTTAACCCCCTTCCACTTTACTTTGTTACGAAATTGGCAGTATTCAACATTTATAAGAATGCTTGTTGATGATTGTGTAGATCAACCTATTTTTATACCCTGAAAACAGCATAGGTCTGTACATGTGTAGACAAAAATTTTATCCTAAATTGCAATGCGGATTACATTAATTCGCGAAGAAATTATCATATAACGAATGAAACAACTTCTACAATATTTTTTGCTTGCCATTGTTCTTTTTCTGTTTGCGCCAAAACTTCATGCACAAATCAGTAAAGCACCTAAAGATTCTGTTATACAATTATATGGTGTGGTAATGACTTCAGATAGTTTAAAAGCCATTCCTGCTACCAGTGTAATTGTAGATGGGAAAGGCAGAGGTACCATTACCAATTATGATGGTATTTTTTCCATAGCAGTTTTAAAAGGCGATAAGATTACTTTTTCATCTATTGGTTACAAAGATAAAACGTACGAAATTCCCAACCATTTAACTGATAACCAGTATAGTTTAATTGTTTTATTGATAAGTGACACCAACTATTTGCCGGCTGCTATTTTAAAACCGCGGCCAACCCGCGAACAATTTGAGAGAGACTTTGTGAATACACAAATTCCGGATGACCAATATGAAATAGCCCGCCAAAATACAGATGAATCTAAACGAAGAGCGCTATTGGCGGCATTACCTGCCGATGGTCGTGAGGCTGTAAATTACCAATTACGCCAACAGGCTAACCGCTACTACTATCAGGGACAATTACCCCCTCAAAATATTTTTAACCCGCTGGCTTGGGCCGATTTTATTAAAGCATGGAAAAGAGGCGATTTTAAAAGTAAAAAATCCTCTTCGTCCAGTTCTAGTGGATATTAGACACTTTATTGCCGGTTAGCTTAATAAATTTTTATGGAACATGTTTCAATAATTGGTGCAGGTACTATGGGCAATGGCATAGCGCATGTTTTTGCTCTGAACGGATTTAAAGTTGCTTTAATTGATGTAAACCAAACTCAATTGGATAAAGCATTGGCAACTATTGCGAAAAACCTTGACAGACAGGTTGCAAAAGGCATTATTACGGAAGAAAAAAAAATGGGAACCCTCCAAAATATTATTACCCATACCGGTATTGAAAAGGGAGTACAAGAGGCAGCACTTGTAGTAGAAGCAGCCACAGAAAATATAGCTATTAAATTACAATTGTTTCAGCAGTTAGATACATTTGTGCCTGCCAATGCTATTTTAGCTTCTAATACCTCCTCTATTTCCATTACCAAAATTGCTTCAGTTACCAAACGGCCCGGTAAAGTAATTGGTATGCACTTTATGAATCCCGTACCGGTAATGAAATTGGTAGAAATTATCAATGGTTATGATACCCATCCGGATGTAAGCAATACCATTATAGCATTGAGCACGCAATTAGGCAAAACACCTTGTGTGGTAAATGATTACCCTGGATTTATTGCCAACAGAATTTTAATACCCATGATTAATGAAGCCATTTATAGCTTATATGAAGGTGTAGCTGATGTAGAAGCGATTGATACCATCATGAAATTGGGAATGGCGCATCCAATGGGGCCATTACAATTAGCCGATTTTATTGGATTAGATGTTTGCCTCAGTATTTTAGAAGTGCTACACAAAGGCCTTGGTAATCCTAAATATGCCCCTTGCCCATTATTGATCAATATGGTTACGGCAGGTAAATTAGGTGTAAAATCGGGCGAAGGCTTCTATGTATATACTGCTACTGCAGGAAATAAAGATTTAGTGGTGAGTAATCGTTTTAGGTATTAATATTTTAATTTATATTTTATTTACTTATTTTTACGTACCCCAATGGTAACCTTGTGTTGTATCTATAAGCCATCAAAGCATGTTTTTTATTTTATCTAAACTGTTGTTCTTTTTACTCTGCCCCCTCACCTGGTGTGTAATTACAGCCATCATCTATTTTTTATCAACATCAAAAAAAATAAAAAATGTTGCCAAAATTATAGGCATCAGTGTATTCCTTTTATTCAGTAACACCTTTCTTTTTAATAGTGCAGAAAGAGGTTGGCAAATCAATCCGCAACCATTGCATCAGCATGTGGAAGCTGGCATTGTTTTAGGCGGGTTAATCATCTTTAATGTAGACCACCAAGGTTTTTTTAATGGCGCTGCTGAAAGATTTACAGCCGCATTACAATTACATGATGCTGGTAACATTCGCAAAATTATAGTAAGTGGAGGTTCGGGTTTGTTGTTAGATACAGTTGATAAAGAAGCCCGTTTTTTACAACAACAGCTTTTAAAAGCGGCTGTACCTGATACTGATATATTGGTAGAAGACCAATCACGTAATACTTATGAAAATGCTTTGTATGCCAAACAATTGTTAGAAAAAAAGCAAATTAAACCCCCGTATTTATTAATAACATCTGCAGAGCATATGCGCCGTGCAGCAGCTGTTTTTCAGAAAGCCGGTATTAATGTAATACCCTATCCCGTTAACTACAATGTTTTACCAAATGGAAAAAATAATTGGCAGGATTTTTTTATACCAAATCTTTGTAATTTTTACAAATGGCAGGATTTACTGAAAGAAATCATTGGATATGGTGTTTACCGTGTAACCCATAAACTGTAATCAGGCTGTTTTAACTTCAATACCGGGCAAATCATTTAATTTAAATAATACTTCACTCATTCTGGCTTTAGGTATGCCAATTTTCATATAGCAAAACAACTGTGTATCCTGTTGTATAATAGTGCAATTGTATTGTTTAGTAATCAGTAATACAACATTCATTGCTGTATAATTAAAATGCAATTCATACTGCAATAAAACCGGGCATTGTATAATCGGTACCATTTGTAAAGCCAATGCTGCAGCAGATTTATAAGCATTGATTAAACCGGGAACGCCTAATAAAGTACCACCAAAATAACGTACCACAATAATCAATACATTGGTTAATTGCCTACTATCTATCTGCCTGAGTATAGGCCTGCCGGCAGTTCCGGAAGGTTCCCCATCATCACTTACCCTAAATTCAGTTTTATCCATACCCAACCGGTAAGCAAAACAATGATGTACTGCTTTTGCATGTTCTTTTTTTAATTGAGCTATATATTCTTTTACCTGCTCCTTTGAAGTTAAGGGATAGGCATAGGCCAAAAATTTACTGCCCCTGTCTTTAAATTCTGCAAAAGCGGGTTGTTGAATGGTGAAGAAAAAATCGGGTAACTCACTCATGTTCAGCAGGAATAAAATATTGAATAAAATCGTTTTGAATATTTGCTGCATCTTTCAATGTTGCTCCGGTAAGTCTTGGTGCAGGAAGCCCATTTTTTAAACACATAATTGTATTGGTAATTATTCTCGTTTCATCCCATAAACCGGCATCAATGAATTGTTGTAATACAACAGCGCCTCCTTCCACCAAAATACTTTGCATGTTTTTTTCATAACAAGCTTGCAATATGGCGGGTATTACAGATAAATTGTCTTTCCATTGTATATACTCCACCCTTCCTTTTGTTGCATTGGTTGTTGAATTCCAAACAATTGTTGAATTATCATCAGAAAAAATCTTTAATGTGTCAGGTAGCGTACAATGGGCATCAATGACCATTCGAAGCGGTTGTGCAGCTCCGGGCCAATAACGATTATTGAGTTCGGGATCATCATTCAATGCCGTATTTTCCCCAATAAGAATTGCGGCTTCTTCACTACGCCATTGATGCACCAATCGGTTGGTAAGTGCGTTGGTAATAAAAGTTCTCTCCCCTGAATGCGCAGCAATAAAGCCATTGGCCGTTTGCGCCCACTTTAAAATAATATAAGGTCTTTTTTTTGTATAAAAAGTAATAAATCGTTTATTCAACTTACTACATGCTTTATCTAATACCCCGGTAACTACCTCCACTCCGGCATTTTTCAACAGTTCAATACCTTTCCCATTTACGGCGGCAAAAGGATCTTGCATGCCAATAACCACCTTTGGAATTTGATGTTGCAGAATCAGTAAACTACAAGGGGGTGTTTTGCCATAATGTGAACAGGGTTCTAATGAAACATATAAAGTAGATTTTGAAATCAACTGCCGGTGTTCCTCAGCAACACTATTCAGGCAATTTACCTCAGCATGCGGCCCTCCGTATTGCCGGTGATACCCCTCACCAATAATAGCATCGTTATATACCAAAACAGCACCCACCATTGGGTTGGGTTGTACATACCCAATGGCCATTTTTGCCAATTGAATACATCGTTGCATATAAAACTGATCTCTTTCCATATTACACCTGCCAATTACACAAAAGTAGCTGAATTGGTGCTATTTTGCAGCATGACTATTAAAACAGCCTATCAACATTTGCTATTAGAATTGTTTGAAATGTATTCAGACAGAGAAGCAGCCAACATTGCCGATATGATGATTGAAGCAGTAACCGGTTTTAATAAAATAAACCGGATTAT
Source organism: Bacteroidota bacterium (assembly GCA_021824365.1). GTDB lineage: Bacteria > Bacteroidota > Bacteroidia > Chitinophagales > Chitinophagaceae > Hydrotalea. Next base: position 6,740 of record JAKAKY010000088.1, read on the forward strand.
GCATCCGGAAATTATATTAAATAAGGAACAAATAAGTTTGTTGCAACAATATTCCAATGAATTGGCACACTACAAACCTGTTCAATATGTGCTACAAAATGCATGGTTTTATGGTTTGCCATTTTTTGTAAATGAATCTGTTTTAATTCCCAGGCCCGAAACTGAAGAATTGATTGCCTGGCTATTAGATTCAACAAAACAATATACACATCCCATTTCAGTTTTAGATATTGGTTGCGGTAGTGGTTGTATAGCAGTTTCCATCAAACACCAACGCCCCAAATTCCGTGTAAGCGCTATTGACATTAGTGAAAAAGCTTTAACAGTAGCCAAAAAAAATGCTACCACACATTTGGCTTCTATTGATTTTAAAAATATTGACATTTTAAATAATAATAATTGGTCGCAACTGGACAGCTATGATTGTATAATTAGTAATCCACCTTACATTGCATGGTCAGAAAATGAAGTAATGGCCAAACAAGTAGTAGCGTTTGAGCCACATGAAGCGTTGTTTGTACCCGATAATAATCCGTTATTATTTTATACTACTATAGCGCAATTTGCAAAAAGCCATTTAGCAAACAATGGTTTGCTTTTTTTGGAAGTGAATGAAAACTTAGCCATTGAAACAGCACAAGCACTAAATAAACTTGGTTTTTCAACCAATTTAAAAAAAGATTTACAAGGCAAAAACAGAATGCTGCAGGCGAAGTATAATTTTAAATAACAAAAAATAGTATATTACTTCAAATTAGTGTATGGAAAATGTACTCTCTACCGTTGATATTTCAAAAAGCTATGGCCCTTTAAAAGCATTAAACAACCTTACATTTGAAGTGCCAAAATGTGCTATTTTTGGCATATTAGGACCCAATGGAAGTGGAAAAACCACAACACTCGGTATATTATTAGATGTGCTAAAACAAGATAGCGGACAATACACCTGGTTTAACAATCAAGCAGATGCACATTATAGAAAAAGGATTGGCACCCTTTTAGAAACACCCAATTTTTATCATTATTTATCTGCTTACGATAATTTAAAAATTACACAAGCAATTAGTGGCCGGGGAAACAAAAACGATATTGATACTGCATTAGAAACTGTTCGTTTACAGAGCAGAAAAAATGATAAATTCAGCACCTATAGTTTAGGAATGAAACAACGGTTAGCCGTTGCTGCTGCTTTATTGGGCAATCCGGAAGTATTAGTATTGGACGAGCCTACAAATGGATTAGACCCTGTTGGTATAGTAGAAATAAGAACATTGATAAAAGAATTAGGTCAACAGGGTAAAACAATTATTATGGCCAGTCATTTATTAGATGAAGTAGAAAAAGTTTGTACGCATTTTTGCATATTAAAACAAGGAAACTTATTGGTAAACGGGCCTGTAAAAGAAATATTGAGTAATGAAGATGTGATTATACTACGTGCAAAAAATTTGGAGCTATTAAAACAAGTGTTATTATCTGTTACCGGTTATACCCTGCTAAAGATAGAAAATGGTTTTTGCGAAATACACTGTATAGCAAATGCTATTTTGCCGGAAGATTTGAATGCCCATTGTTACAATAGCGGTGTTATTTTAACACATTTAGAAGTGAAGAAGAAAAGCTTAGAAGAAAAATTCTTTGAATTAACCGGTAATTAAAATTTATTATCAAAAAACATGATTACATAACATGAAACAACTGATGCAAATAGAATGGCTAAAAATCAAAAAATATCCTGCGTTTTGGTGGATGCTAGGTATTGTTACATTTACCTATCCGGCTATTAATTTACTATTTCATAATGTATATGAAAACATTACTTCCAGAAAAGACATGGCCGGAAATGCCGCCAGATTTTTATTAGGCAATCCGTTTGCATTTCCAGATGCCTGGCATTCTGTTGCCTATTTTTCATCCTGGTTTTTATTGGTACCTGCCATTCTAATCATTATGCTGATAACCAATGAGTATCAATATAAAACGCACCGACAAAATATTATTGATGGCTGGATACGAGATCAATTCATCTCCGCCAAATTATTAGACGTATTGATTGTGGCAGTGATAGTTACGATAATGTATACTTTAGTAGCCGCGTTTTTAGGATTTTATTATTCTGATGCAGTAGGACAACACCGATGGAGCGAAGAGCTATATTTTATTCCGCTATTTTTTTTAATGACTTTTGCACAATTAAGTATTGCTTTTTTTACCGGCTATATTATTAAAAAAGCATTTATTGCATTGGGTGTTTTCTTTTTCTACATGTTAGTGATTGAAAATATTATGAAAGCCTATTTCAGTTTTAAAAACATACCGATTAACGCCTATTTACCCTTTGAATTATCGAATAGATTAGTACCCAGGCCAAATTTTTTGGGGAAGATAGATGAAGCCTCTAATCTGGCTTATTTACAAAGCTTATCTGATATTAATTGGCATATTTTGTATACGCTGCTATTTACCACTTTTATATGGTGGCTTTGTTATAAAACATTCAGAAAAGCAGATTTATAAACATTATTCTTCTGAATCTTTCAAATTTTGCAAAGCATGTTGAATTTCAGGATATAAGAATGTGAAACCGGCTGTTCTTATTTTGGTATTATTAACGGTAGTGCTTTTCAGTACTTCAATACTCATTTCGCCCATCACTATTTTCAACAGAAATGAGGGAACATAAACAGGTATAAACCATTTACCACGCTGAATTTGGGCTAATGTAATGGTTAATTTTTTATTGGAAACAGGATGATTGCCTACTGCATTGTATACACCATTTACCGAATTATTTTCAAGCGCAAACATAAAGAGCCTGCATAAATCGTCCACATGAATCCAACTAACCATTTGACTACCACTACCCAATATTGCAGCAATGCCACCCCGTAAAGGTTGCCTGAATGCTTTTAATGCACCTCCTGTATTACTTAATACAATGCCTATTCTGTATTTCACCAAACGTATTCCCATATTACTTACCGGAGTAATGCTTTCTTCCCAAAGCCTGCATGTTTCACCTAAAAAATCTTTCGAAGGTGGGGCTGTTTCTATAAATCCGTTGATTTTACTTTCAGTATTGTCGGGGCCATACCATCCAATGGCAGAAGCACTGATAATTATTTGTACTTTACCTGCATTCATATTTTGCAATGCCTTTACCAATAAAGCACTACTTTCAGTACGACTTTGTTGAATAGCTAATTTTCTTTTGGCAGACCAGCGTTTATCTGCCACTCCTGCTCCGGCCAAATGTATAATGGCATCTGCCAAGGCTAATGCATCCATATCTATCTGTTGCTTCTCAACATCCCACTTAGCATACAATAGCTTAGGATGTTTGCTTGTAGCAGGCGGATTCCTACTCATCACAATCACACGGTAATTATTTTGCAACAGCATATTGGTTAAATTCATGCCTGCCATTCCTGTTCCACCTGTTATTAGTACTGTTTTCATAACATTCATTGCGCATTGCAGTATCATCATAATACTAGTTAAAACAAGCAAATACCACAATTGTTGTTAAAAATAAACCCTCCGATATAAACCGAAAGGTTATTTTTTATTCTACCAACTAAACCGAAAATTTAATCAGGTTTTTTCCCATCTAAAAAATTGTTGAGGCTTGAAATTTGTGTTTGGTTATTTTCATCTTTTTCTACAGTTAGCTTACTATAAAAATTTTCTACAGATGCCAGTTGATTGTTTCCAAATAATTCCATTTTACGACGTACATAAGCAGGCACTGAATCAAATTCATTATTTGGATCATTCGAATTCATGTTGTAAGATAAATTTCTTAATCGGTGCAAGCGCTCTGTGGCTCTTCGACGCTGCTCTTCAGATTCGTCTAAATCATTGTTGTATTGAAATAAAGAAGGCTGTGCAGCTTGTGAACGTTCCTGATGATGGTGTTTTACCTCAGATACAACTTCCTTTTCATTATTTATAATCGGTTGTGCTATTTTTTCCTGCCTGGTTTCCTGTTTTTCTTCATTGGGTGTATTCAAGATATTTTTAGGCACTTCCGTCAATTCAGACTCAACATATATATTCACCGGTTTAGAAAGAATAGAAGGAACAGCTTCGGGCTTTTCAGTTAATTTCATCCCGGCTATATTTTCCTGAATCGAATTGAGCAGTTCAATCTCTTTTTTTTCTTCTGATATTGTTGGAACAGGTGTTGTTATTTCAGTACTTAATTCAAATTGCAACACTTCTGTTTCTCGGGCATCTAATAAAGCTTCTCTTTCTTCAGGTGTGTTCCATGAAATTGGAGCAGACGGTTGATCGATGTCATCTTTGATATGCGGTGCAAATGAATCAACCGTTGTTTTCATCTCAGTTTCTGCAATAGCTGAAGTAGGATTTGCAACCTTTTCCTGATTTTCATTTAAACCCAAGGTCATTACTATTTTTTCTGGTTTGGGTTCTTCTTTTTTAGGCACGGGCTGTTTTTCAAATGGATTTTTGTGTTCAAATCCGGTTGCAATCATGGTTATACCAATTTTTTTATCGAGTGCATTGTCATAACCCATTCCCACAATTACATCGGTATTTTCACCGGCCTGCATCCGAAGATAATTGTTGATTACTTCAATTTCATCCATTGTGCATTCATGATCCCCTTCAGCACTATTGATATTAATTAGTATCCATTTGGCGCCTTTAATATCATTATCATTCAATAATGGAGAATTCAAGGCTTCTTCA
>JAKAKY010000284.1 GCA_021824365.1 Bacteroidota bacterium
TTTGTGTTAGAAAAAATTATTTAACTTTTTTATGATGAACTGAGCAGCTTTTTTATATTAATGATGCTCACTTTAATCATTCACAAAATATAACTGTTGTACTATTTGAATAGAAATTTTTTTAAAACTTATTCATTACAATGTAAATCGCTATCGGCCAACAGTGATATTTATATTATATGAATGATCTACCAAAGTGCCACATTTTTTAAACCAAACTTCAAAAACCATGAGAAAATTGCTAACATTTTTCCTGTGCCTCATTGTGGCCTCCGGCCCGCTTCTGGCGCAAACCAGAACAATTAAAGGCAAAATTGTAGACGAAAAAGGTACTCCGTTACCTGGCGTTTCAGTTTTAGTGAAAGGTACTCAGTTGGGTACCAGCTCCACTGCAGATGGAACTTTTAGTATAAAAGTTCCTGAATCTGCGAAAACACTTTCATTTACGGCTATTAATTTTGCACCTTTGCAGTTGCCCATTCGCGACAACATGATGGTTCAATTGCAATCCGGTTCATCCGATTTGTCTGAAGTGGTAGTAGTAGCATATGGTACTACCAAAAAAACAAACGTTACGGGTTCTGTTGCAACTTTAAAAGGAGATGTAGTTGCCGATAAACCGTTTACCTCTGTTGATAAAGCGTTACAGGGTAATGTAGCAGGATTGCAGTCTACCTCATCTTCCGGAGCACCCGGTTCAGCCACTGATATTCGTATTCGTGGAATTGGATCAATTAATGCCAGCGCTTCACCTCTTTGGGTAATTGATGGTGTCATTGCATCTACCGGCGATTTTACGGTGAATACTACAACTGCTAACGTATTGAGCTCTATTAATCCCGATGATATTGAGAGTATCACCGTTTTAAAAGATGCTGCTGCTACCTCTATTTATGGTTCTCGTGCTGCTAACGGTGTTATTTTAGTAACTACTAAAAAAGGCAAGGCCGGGCAAACAAGGCTTAATTTCAGTACTGAAATTGGCGATAACACCAGGGCATACAATCCGAGTGTAAAACCTTTAACTACACCACAATCCGTTAACGTATATCAGCAGGCATTAATTAACGCAGGCTATGCCGCCAATACTAATGATGCCAATGCCATCATTTTTGATCCGGTAAATGGTTTTGGTGTAGATTCAACCGTAAATACCAACTGGTTTAATGTAGTAAATCAGCCGCATGCAACTCAGCAACAGTATAATTTAAGTTTAAGCGGCGGCAATGATAAAACACAATTTTATGCCAGTGGAGGTTATTTTAACCAGGATGGAACAACTCTAAATACTTATTTTAAAAGATATAATGGTAGCATTTCTGTAACACACCATGCTACTGACAAAATTACTTTTGCTACCGGCTTAAATGGAAGTACAAGTGAGCAATCAACTCCTAATAACGGTGGTGCCTTTGCAAATCCTGTTCTAGAATCTTTCTTTTTATTGCCATGGTATAGTCCTCGAAATGCTGATGGTTCATTAAAATATAATGATCCTGCTGGTGAATTTCCTCTCAATGGGGGAATATACAATCCATTGGTTCAGGGAACTTATAACAAGAATACTGCTAAACAAACCACTTTAAGGGGATATGTATCGGGCGAATTTCAAATATTAAAAAATTTAAAATTTACCAGCCGGTATTCTGGTGAATACTTTACCATTCAGGAAGATCAATATCGAAATCCGTTCTATGGTGATGGGTATTCACATGGTGGGGATGCATTTTCTGCTTATACGAGAGTATTTGACTGGACATGGAGTAACTTTGCTGACTTTAGACAAAATTTGAATAAAGCAAATGATGTTTATTTTGATGCTAAATTAGGTTATGAAGCGCAGCAGTATAATTATTACAACTTGCGAGCAAGTGCACAAGGCTTCCCAGGTACATTAGCTCTTGAATATCTTGCATCTGCTGCAACCCCAACCAGAGCATATGCGCTTCCCAGTGGAAATGCTACTAACTCCATTTTTTCTAATGCAGATTTTAACTACAAAAATCGTTACGTAATTAGTGGTAGTTTTCGTAGAGATGGATCTTCCGTATTTGGGGTAAATAACCGTTATGGTAATTTCTTCTCTATCGGTGCAACCTGGAATGTGAATGAAGAAAACTTCATGAAGAGTATTGCTTGGGTTAATTTATTGAAATTACGCACCTCTTATGGTTCCAATGGTAACTCATTAGGCTTTGGCAATTATCAGGCTTTGGCAACTTATGGTTATGGGAATAACTATACAGGTATACCCGGAAGTGCTCCATCTAATATTGGCAATCCAAATTTAACCTGGGAAAAAAATAAGCCTTTTGATGTAGGGGTTGATTTCAGCATTTTTAAAGACAGGCTATTTGGAACGGTTGATTTTTATAGCAGAACCACCTCTGATTTGTTGGCAAATACCACTTTATCACCCACTTCAGGTTTTCCGGGTGGTCAGTTAAGTAATGTTGGTAGTGTTAAAAATCAAGGAATAGAAATAACTGTTGGTGGTAAACCAATTGTTACAAAGAATTTTTCCTGGACGGTATCCTTCAATTTTGCACATAACAAAAATACGGTTGAGTCATTATTCCAAAATAAATCAATCAGTTCTGGTGCATTTTACTATACCGTCGGACATGAT
>JAKAKY010000089.1 GCA_021824365.1 Bacteroidota bacterium
GATACAACGCGTATAAAAGAAGCAATAAATAATTCAATTACCAACCAAACAGTTAGCGTTTATTTCGTTTACCCAAAAACAATTTAATTATTACCGGCGCTGTAGTTACCAAAACAATGGCCAGCACAATAATTTCTAAATGCTTTTTGATATCAAACTGATAAGTTTCAATAAAAAACCGGTCTAAGTAATGCCCTCCTGCTACCATTGCTAACACCCAGGCCACACATCCAACAATATTGAAGAAAGTAAATTTTTTATGACCCATACAAACAATACCTGCAACAATAGGTGCAAATGTGCGCACAATAGGAATAAAACGGGCAAATATAATAGCACCTCCGCCATGCTTTTCATAAAAATTGTGTGCCTGTTGCAAATAGTGTTGTTTGAAAATAAAATTATCTTTCCAGTGATACATAGCAGGCCCTACTTTGCGGCCAAACCAATAACCTGCTGCATTGCCCAAAATACCTGCTATCGATATCAATACAATCAGTAAAACCAAATTAATAAAACTACTATTCGTTTGAACAAAAGAGGCCATTAGCATATTGCTGTAAATGCCTGCCACAAATAACAAACTATCACCGGGCAGGAAAAATCCAACAAACAAGCCTGTTTCGGCAAATACAATAAACAGCAGCACCCAAAGCCCGCCGTGTTCAATATAAAATTGTGGTTGTAATAACTGGTGCCATTCAAAAGCTAAGAACATATTTTTCAATTATAGTGAACGTATTTATGCTGCATTTTCCAATTCTAATGCCCCTTCCCATTTACTGACTGCAGATGTTGCTAAGGCATTACCCAGCACATTGGTAGCAGTTCTAAACATATCGCAAAAATGATCGATAGGCAATATTAAAGCAATCCCTTCAGGCGGAATGTTAAACATTGCACAAGTTGCAGTAACAACAACCAACGAGGCACGAGGCACACCGGCAATCCCTTTACTGGTTAACATCAAAACAATTAACATGGTTAATTGCGTACCAATATCTAAATGAATGCCATAGGCTTGTGCAATAGCTAAACTGGCAAAAGTCATGTACATCATACTACCATCTAAATTAAAAGAATAGCCCAATGGCAGAATAAATGCAACAATTTTATTATTACAGCCAAATCGCTCTAATTCTTCGGTTAATTTTGGAAACACTGCTTCGCTACTGGTGGTACTAAAAGCAATAATTAATGGCTGCACAATTCTGCGTACCAATCCGGGTAAGCTGTTTTTCAAAATCAATGCCCCCACCAACAACAACAATGCCCACAATAAAAAAATACCCAGTATAAAATACATCAGATACAAACTATAAAACTTAAATACCTCTAAACCATTGGTGGCAATAACGGCAGCAATAGCACCAAATACCCCCAATGGCGCAAAACCCATTACGTAACCCACCATCTTTAAAATAACCTGTGCAACTGCATCCAATGCTTTAATGATAATTTTTCCGGAATTACCCAGAGCGGCTGTTGCAATACCAAAGAAAACAGAAAAAATGACAATCTGTAAAATTTCATTAGTGGCCATAGCCTCAATGATACTTTTAGGAAAAACATGACTTACAAAAGTATCTAATGAAAAAGATTGAGTTTTACCTAACAAATCTTTTGCACCACTTGCATCAGGAGTTGTTAAATGAATGCCGGCACCAGGCTTAAAAACATTTACTAATAATAACCCTAATAGCAAACTGGTAAAAGAAGCAGAAATAAACCAAAGTAATGCTTTACCGCCTACCCTTCCAACAGTTTTTAAATCGCCCAACCTGGCAATACCTACCACAAGGGTACTGAATACCAATGGGGCAATAATCATTTGTACCAACCGTAAAAAAATGGTGGTTAACAAATTGGTTTTTGGAGCAAATGCGGCAATGAAAGCCGGTGATGCATTTTGGTGCACCACATAACCAACACCAATGCCCAAAAACATGGCTATGAGAATGTAAAGGGTTAATCTGTTTTTCTTCATATGGTATTTGTATTTGGGCAATATTTGCAAGCGGTACAAAGCAGTTTAAAATGTTTACCTGCAAACTATTATAGCCAATGGTATAAGGCGGCAATATAGGTATAAACTGCTTATCATTAAAACAGTATAGCCATATAGTTACAGGAAAACTAATCTTTAATCCAATACCCACAAACACATATGTTTTTAAATAAATTTATTTATCAAAAAAATGATTATTTCCGTGCATTTCATAAAGTTTTACCCGTTGTAATAAATTAAATCCCTATTTTTCCAACTCGAAAATTGTAAAACCTAATCAACTGTACCATGAGTTTATTTAGAAAAAAATCTATTGAGGGCATTATGGCGCAAGCTTCTGATAGTGAATCGGGTTTAAAACGAACCCTGGGAGCCGGAAACCTCATTGCCTTAGGTATTGGTGCCATTATTGGCGCAGGGTTATTTGTACGAACCGCAGCTGCCGCTGCCGAAGCGGCTGGCCCCGGTGTTACTTTATCTTTTGTTGTGGCAGCTGTTGGCTGTGCATTTGCCGGCTTATGTTATGCCGAATTTGCTTCTATGATTCCTATTGCAGGTAGCGCTTATGCCTACTCTTATCTTACTATGGGCGAATTAATTGCCTGGATTATTGGATGGGCATTGATTATGGAATATGCACTCGGTGCTGCCACTGTTTCTATTGCCTGGAGCGAATACCTGAATAATTTGTTGGGAGGGCAAATTCCTTATGAATGGTGCCACTCGCCCTTTGAAATTTCTATGAATGGCGTTCGGGGCATAATTAATTTGCCTGCCCTGGTTATTTTATTGGCACTTACCTTATTATTAATTCGCGGCATGCAGGAATCTGCTACTGTTAACATGATTATTGTATTTATAAAAGTAGCCATCGTTATTGCATTCATTGCTATTGGCTGGCAGTTTATTAAGCCTGAAAATCACATCCCTTATTTAATCCCTGCCGATGCACCAGGACATGCCGGTTATTTTAAACATGGATGGGGTGGCATTTTAGGAGGTGCTGCTATTGTATTTTTTGCCTTTATTGGTTTTGATGCCGTAAGTACGGCGGCACAGGAAGCAAAAAACCCAAAAAGAGACATGCCGATTGGTATTTTGGGTTCATTGGTGGCTTGTACCATTCTCTATATTTTATTCGGCCATGTTTTAACCGGTGTAGCTAATTGGAGTGAATTTGCAAAAGCAGGAAAAGAGGCTTCTGTTGCCTATGCTATTCAACACTACATGGCTGGCTATAGCTGGCTGGCTACCGCTGTAACAGTGGCCATTTTAGCCGGTTTCTCATCAGTAATTCTGGTGATGTTAATGGGACAAAGCCGCATATTTTATACCATGAGTAACGATGGATTAATTCCAAAAGCCTTTGGCGATTTACATCCCGTACATAAAACACCCTACAAAGCCAACTGGATATTATTTGTTTTTGTAGGTTTATTTGCTGCCTTTGTTCCCGGTAGTGTGGCCGGCGATTTAACCTCCTTTGGTACCTTATTCGCCTTTTTATTAGTAAGCCTCGGCGTATGGATTTTGCGCATCAAATCACCACAAATAATTCGTCCGTTTAAAACACCTTTGGTGCCCTTAGTACCCATTTTGGGATTTGTTATATGTTTGGGAATGATTGTGGCCTTAGATCCCGAAACCCTAAAAGTAGCTTTTGCCTGGATGGCATTGGGTATTATTGTGTATTTTGCCTATAGCCGCAAACACAGTAAACTCAATACACCGGGAGATATTCTACCCAAGGCAACCGATTTTGAAAAAGAGTAAAAAATCATAGCATTCAACCCCGATTCGTCGGGGTTTTTTGTTGAACCATTCATTACCGTTAAATTTGCCAACAATTTTTTTGTAGCCGGCTGTTGTGCTTATGGTATCGCCTGTTGTGTCACACCCTTCAACGTTCCTGCATAAAGGAGCTTTGTAACGTTTCAACAACTACTTGCCGTTCTATAATAAACAGCATTATTGAATTCATTATAATTACAATTATGGGAAGGATTTTTGAAGTTAGGAAAGCCACCATGTTTGCGCGGTGGGACAGAATGGCCAAACAATTTACCCGCATAGGAAAAGAAATTGTGATTGCCGTTAAAGCAGGTGGCCCCGACCCGGCCACTAACCCTGCTTTACGCCGTTGCATGCAAAACGCCAAAAGTGTAAACATGCCCAAAGACCGGGTTGAAGCAGCTATTAAACGAGCTATGGGCAAAGAAGCCACCAATTACGATGAAATTTTGTATGAAGGCTACGGACCACACGGAGTAGCACTATTGGTTGAAACAGCTACCGATAACCATGTACGTACAGTGGCCAATGTAAAAAGCCATTTCAACAAAGGTGGCGGCACCTTAGGTAATAGCGGCAGTGTAAGTTTTCAGTTTAAAAAAATGGGGGTATTCAAATTAAAACCCGAAAACTTGGATATTGAATCATTAGAATTAGAACTAATTGATTTTGGTTTAGAAGAAATGGGAGAAAGCACCGATGAAGAAGGCAATAATATTATTGTATTGCGATGCGCTTTTGTTGATTTTGGTAAATTACAAAAAGCATTAGAAGACAAAGACATTACACCCATCAGCGCTGAATTAGAATGGATTCCAACTACTACAGTTCCGGTAAATGATACCCAGGCCGAAGAAGTAAGTAAACTTATTGAACGATTAGAGCAGGATGAAGATGTAACAAAAGTGTTTCACAATATGGGGTAAAAGCTAAAAAGTAAAAAAAGCAGGAATGACACAACGTATCCCTGCTTTTTTTGTTAATAGCGATAACATGCAAAATGATCACAACTTATTAAAACCCATCATTTTCTTTGATGGTGTTTGTAATTTATGCAGCCATTCAGTATTGTTTGTACTGCGCAATGATTCAAAACAACAATTTCAATTTGCCTCTTTACAAAGTAATTTCGGGAAAAATATTTTATTAAAATACAATTTACCCTTAGAACATTTCGGTAGTTTTATTCTTTTACAAAACAACAAAATATACACCCAATCAACCGCCGCATTAAAGGTTGCCGCTGAGTTAAAATTTCCAATGAACTGGTTGGCAATTGGATGGGTAATTCCCAAATTCATCAGAGATAAGGTTTACAACTATATTGCAGCAAACCGTTACCGTTGGTTTGGGAAAAAAAATATCTGCTTCATACCCGATGAGAAATGGAGAAGTCGATTTATTGAGTAGCGATATTAGTCTACTAATACAACATAGTTAAACATAGAATTTTATCAATTTTTCTTTTACGCATCAGCAATAATAATATTTTCCACACCCGATGCACATAATTATTGCAAAAAAAATATAATTGAAATAGGCAGTAAGATTTAGTTAAAATTAATTAACAAAATAGTAATTTTAACTTTACATTATTTTATTCAATAAACCTTTCAAAATGATTAAAAAACAATTGTTGAAACCATTGCTGTTGTTAGCACTGCCTATTTTAAGTGCTACTACACTCACAGCACAGATTACCACGGCAATACTCAGTGGTACGGTAAAAGATGAAAAGGGTAAACCACTATCGGGTGCAGTTGTAACCATTGCTTATCCTGATGCGGGAATTAATAAAACAATTATTACAAAATCGGACGGAAGTTTTGAGGTACCCAATCTCAGGGTTGGCGGACCGTATAATGTAACAGCAAGCTATACAGGCTATGCTGCCAAAACAGAAAGCAATATTTTTCTTGACCTGGGTCAGAATACGAGTGTTGCAGTACAACTAAGTACCAACATTAATCAATTGAATGATGTGGTAGTTTCTTCAGCAAGTTCAAAAATATTTAATGAAAACAGAACCGGTGCAGCAACAAATATCAGCTCCAGACAATTAAGGCAACTTCCTACAATAACAAGATCGGCAGATGATTTTACCAGATTAACTCCATCTGCTTCACAAGGTTATAACGGCACTTCATTTGCTGGAAGAAACGGACAATACAACAATTATTCATTAGATGGTGCGGTTTTTAATAATCCGTTTGGATTAGATGCACCCACTCCGGGTGGACAAACCGGTGCCCAACCTATATCATTAGATGCAATTGATCAAATACAAGTAAATATTGCCCCTTACGATGTTACACAAGCCGGCTTTACCGGTGCCGGTGTTAATACTGTTACAAAAAGTGGAACCAATAAATTTGGCGGTACAGTATATGGATTTTACAAAAACCAAACATTAACCGGCCATAAAGTAGAAGGCACAAAATTTAATATTCCTTCCTTAACCGATTTTCAGGGAGGTGCTTCATTAGGTGGAGCCATTAAAAAAAATAAATTATTCTACTTTGTTAATTTTGAAACTCAACAAAGAGAAGATCAGGCCAGCGCCTATGTAGCACAAAATGCTTCTAATACCGGCGGATTAACAACATCAAGGGTATTACAGTCTGATTTAGATACCGTAAGCAAAATTTTATTCAATCGCTTTGGTTATGTTACAGGCCCTTACCAGGGTTTTAATTTAAAGCAAATTAATTACAAATGGCTGGCTAAAATTGACTGGGTAATTAATGAGCAGCATTCATTATCGTTTACATACAATGGCTTAGATGCTACACAGGAAAAACCTGCACATCCCAATGCCATCAACCGAAGAGGTCCTGATGCCATTACGCTGCAATTCCGAAATTCAGGGTATCAAATGGTTAATAAATTACATTCTTTTGGATTAGAATTAAAATCAAATTTCAATAGCACTTTTGCCAATAAATTCAGGGCAGTTTATACTTTATTCAGAGATCACCGTAATGCATTTTCAACTCCCTTTCCTGTTTTAAATATTACAAAATATGGCGTTCCATATATAGTGGCGGGATATGAACCGTTTTCAATTCACAATGTATTAAATCAGGATGCTTTACAATTAACAGATAATTTCAATGTAATTCTTGCAAAACATACATTAACATTTGGTGCTTCATACGAACAATTTAAGTTTGGTAATTCATTTAATTTGTTAGGTTTTGGACCATCGTTGTTTAGCCCAATAGATATCAACACTTTCAAAACACAGGTTCCAATTGGTGGCAATGTAATTTTTGGAGCCTACCCGCTTGATGTAGATGTAACTTATGCAAAAAACAGAGCTGCAGCAGATAAATGGGTATGGTATTATTTAACAGTAGGTCAGCTATCTGCTTATGCACAAGATGAATGGAAAGTAGCAAAAAACTTTAAATTAACTTATGGTTTAAGGATTGATAAGCCTATTTACTATCCATCAAAAGCAAGTTATACAAGCCCCAATATGAATAGTAATGGCACTTTTGCCGGAAGCTATACCAGTGGTTCGCCAACTGTTGCCAATACAGATAATTTGAAATTATATAATCCCGAAGGTGTACCAGTAAAAAACGGGCCGGGACAAACCATTGATAATACACGTATGCCTAACGGCACTGCATTGCTGTCGCCAAGAATTGGTTTTAATTGGGATATAAATGGTGATAAAATTATTCAGCTACGCGGTGGTACAGGTTTCTTTACAGGAAGATTCCCATTTGTATGGCTCGGTAATGCCATTGGCAATCCCTTTTCAGGATACTATAATGTAACTGCCAATAATTTCAAATGGCCGCAAATTTGGAGATCAAGCTTAGGTGTTGATTATAAAGTAGCGCCAAGCACTATTCTCACAATAGATGTGGCATACACAAAAGATGTAAATGCAATGATGGTTAGAGATTATGGATTAGGTACTCCTACCGGCCATTTAAATTCTGGAACAGGTGATAATAGAAGCATCTATAATCCATCAGATAAAGGAAGCACAGGCACTTATGTTTTTACCAATACAAAAGTAGGCAATTCATTTAATGCAACTTTCCAGATGCAACATACATTTAAAAAAGGGTTATTTCTCACTGGTTCATATAATTATTTGGCAGCAAATGATGCAAGTTCCATTTCAGCTGAAATTTCAGGGGATGCATTTGATAGGAACCCCGTTCTGGGGAATGCTAATATTGCAGTAAGTTCACCATCATTATATGGTAATACACACCGTTTTGTATTAGCAGGGATTAAAAAATTTGAATATGGAAAAGAAAAACAGCATGCAACAACCATATCATTTTTTGCCAACTGGTTAAGCGGTAATCGTTTTTCTTATGTATATGGTGGAGATGTAAATCAGGATGGTTCAAGCTTCAATGACTTAATGTATGTTCCTACAAAAGCTGAAATCAATAACATGAATTTTGCACCCTTAACTGATGCTTTTGGTAACATTCAAAATGCTGCTCAACAAGGTGCCGCACTCGAGGCTTTTATAGAACAGGATAAATATTTAAGTAAACATCGTGGACAATACACAGGCAAATATGCCGGCGTTACACCCTGGTTTAGCGAAGTTGATATGCGTATTTTACAAGACTTTATTATAAAAGATGGTAATAAAAAAAGAACCATACAATTAAGTTGGGACATTATAAATCTTGGCAATTTAATTAGTAGTAATTGGGGCTTGAGAAAATATGCCAGCGCTACCGGTTATTATCAACCTATTACTTATTCAGGAACCGATAATACCGGTAAATCTATATATCAGTTCGATCCCTCTCAAAAAAATACATTTACAACCAGTCCTGATTTACCATCCAGATGGCAAATGCAATTTGGAATCAGATACATTTTCTAATTGATTCACTATAATAACCATAAAGAGAGGCTACCCCTGAAGTATAGCCTCTCTTTTTATTTCAATTATACATTTATTAATTAAAAACTACATTACTCCCGCATCATTGCAAATACAATATCTACCACATCTTCAGCATTAGGTTTACTAAAATAATCGCCATCACTGCCATAAGCCGGCCTGTGTGCCTGAGCTGTTAAAGTTCGTGGCGCAACATCTACCCAACGGTAGCCACCTTGTACTTCCATTACATGGTTATACATACAGGCAGCAGCACCACCCGGCACATCTTCATCAACAAATAAAATACGATTTGTTTTTTTGAGAGATGCAACGATGCTATGGTGTATATCAAACGGCAATAAAGTTTGCACATCAATTACTTCACAGCTCACCTCCAATTTTGTTAAACGTTCTGCTGCTTCCTCTACAATGCGCAAGGTAGAACCATAAGAAACAATGGTAATATCTTCCCCTTGCCGAATTATATCGGGTATTCCTAAAGGAACCGTAAATTCTAATAAGTTGGCGGGTAGTTTTTCTTTTAATCTGTATCCATTCAAACATTCAATCACAATACCCGGATCATTTCCGCGCAATAGTGTATTGTACATTCCAGCCGCCTGTACCATGTTACGGGGCACACACACATAAAATCCGCGCAGGGCATGTACAATCATACCCATGGGACTACCACTATGCCAAATACCTTCTAAGCGGTGACCACGTGTACGCACAATAACAGGGCAGCTTTGACGCCCAAAAGTGCGGTAGTGGGTTGTAGCGGCATCATCACTTAAAGTTTGTAAACCATACAGTAAATAGTCAATATATTGAATTTCGGCAATTGGCCTTAAACCGCGTAATGCCATACCTATTGCCTGGCCCATAATGGTTAATTCGCGTATACCTGTATCGAAAATACGGTTGCGGCCATGTTTGGCCTGTAAACCGGCAAAACCCTGATTTACGTCGCCAATATTGCCTACATCTTCTCCAAATGCAACCAATAGAGGTTGATGGGAAAATAAAGTATCAAAATACTTATTCAAAATTTCATATCCGTTAATAACCGGTGCATCAAACGGAATTAACGGTTTTACTGCTTCTACCTTTAAGGCACTGGCAGGGCCTTCGATGTATAAATGCGTGTTGTATAACTGTTTTGCCTCCTGCAATAAGGATTGATAATATTGCCGAATCTCTTCAATGGAGGGTGATGTTGGAGCCAGCTCCATTGCAACATGCAATGTATGTAAAACATCTCTGCGCAAGGGCTCTACATTGGTTTGCAATTCTTTTACTTTCTCCTGAATGGTGCGGTACACATCCATATCATTTACCATCATGGTAGAAAGTAATTGAGCAGTTTGTTGCACCTGCTGTTTAATTGGTTTCATTAATTTTTCCCAGGCTTTGGCTTTGGCTTCCTTCACCAATAATTTGGCTTCCTGCGTAATTTTATTTAATTCATCTTCCGTAGCTAACTCGCTCAGCACAATCCATTCCCTGAATTTTTTTATACAGTCCCATTCTCTTTCCCAGGCTAAACGTTCCGGGCTTTTATAGCGCTCATGGCTACCACTGGTAGAATGGCCCTGTGGCTGTGTTACTTCTTCAACATGAAATAAAGCAGGTGTATGTGTTTCACGTACTTTTTGTAAGGCTGCTTCAAATACTTCACACATACCGGCATAATCCCATGCTTTTACTTTGTAAATATGAATACCGTTGGTATGTTCATCTTTTTGCAAACCTTGCAGTGCCTCAGATATAGAGCCTTTAGTAGTTTGATAATCTCGTGGAACGGAAATACCATAACCATCGTCCCAAACAAAAACAGCTAAAGGCACTTGCAGTACACCGGCAGCATTAATGGTTTCCCAAAAAGGGCCTTCAGAAGTGGAAGCATCACCGATGGTACAAAAACAAATTTCATTACCGTGTTTACTTAAGTGTTGATATGCTTGTAAAGCAGGAATTTCTCTAAAACATTTAGATGCAAATGCCAAACCTAATGAACGGGGCATTTGGCCGGCAGTAGGTGCAATATCAGATGAAACATTTTTCCTGTTGGCTAAATCTAACCAGTTACCCGCCTCATCTACATTAGGTGTTGCAAAATGAGAAACCATTTGTCGCCCTGCACTGAAGGGGTCATGTTCTATATTGGGGTCTGCGTACAACTGCGAAAAAAATTCTTCTAAAGTAGCCAAACCTGCAGCAAACATAAATGTTTGATCACGGTAATAGCCACTTCTAAAATCGCCTTCTTTAAAATAACGCGCCATGGCTACCTGAGCCAGTTCTTTTCCATCTCCAAAAATGCCAAATTTTGCTTTTCCGGTCAACACTTCTCTTCTACCCAATAAACTGGCTTCTCTGCTTATTACGGTTAATTTAAAATCATTCAGCACCTGTTGTCTAAACCCTTCAAAAGAGAGTACATTGACATCAATAGCAGTAATTGTTTGTTCCATAAAGCAAAAATAAATTAATAAACTATCAACAGTAAGTTTTTATTCAGCCGCTACCTGTCAATTATTCAGAACTTTTACACAATGTCTAATATAAACAAAAACCAGGTTTTTATCTATATCACGCTTTTTTCTTTATAATCAGGGCAGAGGAAGTTAAGTTAACCAAAATTGAGGAAACAATGAGCATTTATGCCAAATTGACAAGCAATGTACTGCTTATAAGACCAGCAAATACTTTCGCTTACATATCCTCAATGATACTAAT
>JAKAKY010000285.1 GCA_021824365.1 Bacteroidota bacterium
CTGCTTCCAGTTTTGTATGTACTAAATCATTGATTTTAGTAGCAAATCCCCTGTAAATAGTTCGCCAGTCTGTTTTATTTTGTGTAAATGCCGTTGAATGAAGAATAACAAGAAATACAAAAAAAATTTTTTTCATGTGTTTTTTTGATTAAATGCGTAATTGAAAATGTGCCATAATAATCGGTTAGATAATTTATAGGGCAATAAAGATAATACGGGCAGAAGCAGAATTGGTTAAAGAAACCAAAAATCATTAAAAAAATTGCATGATTTTAGCAATGCTATCCTGCTCCATTTTTTTCAGTTAGATTTGTATAAACTTTTCCGGATCATGGTTTATCAAAAAAATTACCTGCAATTAACTTTAATTGTCATTGCCATATTGATGTTTCATGCAATTGGTTATACACAAAACTATCATTTTGTTTATTTGCAATCTGCCAACCGGCAGCTATTTAGCGTTCATATTCATCAGCAGGATTTTACATCTACCTCCGGTGGTTATTTAATCATCCCAAAACTAATGACCGGTAAACATCAGATACAACTACAATGGCAGGAAAACCCAAATTTGGGTTTAAATTTTGTTATTCCTGTAGCTGATCAGGATGCCGGTTATAACATCACCAAAAGTGAAACCGGTAATTGGCAATTGAATGGATTGAGTAATGAATTGGTAATTGCTGCCACTCTACCTGTTGCAGAAATTTCTGCTGATGTGCCGGAAGAAAAAATAACAAACATAACCAATGTGACTATGCCGCCAGGTAATCCAAATAAAGACAGTATTGCACAGCAAGAAAATAATCAAACAAGCAATGCAGCCGCCTCAGTTAGTTCAAGTGCCACAACCATGCCGCCTGCTGCGGTTAAAACGTTGGCTAAACAGCAAAATATGGCTACTGCCAATCCGAATGGCACTGTGGCAAAAACGTTTGAAAAAATGGGTGCTCAGGGATTGGATCAAATTTATGTTGATAAATCACAAGCCAAAGCCGATACCATTGCTGTTTTTATACCTTTAAAACAAGCCCCTCGTGCAGAAGTTCAACAGCCTTCGGCCAGTGTAACTGCACCAACTCCCGTTGTAGCCCAATCTGCAACACCTATGGCCGCTTCAACACCGGTTGATACTACTACACACCAACCTGCTATTGAAACAGCAAATACGCCAACAACTTCGTGTTTGCCTGCATCTAAAGACGATTTTAATGCAACAAGAATAGCAATGGCATCCTCTAGTACCGATGCTGCGATGATTGAGGCTGCTAAAAAAGCCTTTGAAAAAAAGTGCTACACAATAGAGCAGATAAAAAATCTGGGAATGCTTTTCCTTTCGCAGCAAAACCGCCTGCAGTTTTTTGCCGCTGCAAAAAATCATTTGGTCGATGCCGGTAATTTCCCAATTTTAATCAATCAGTTTATCGATCCCAATATTATAGAACAGTTTAAAGCACTGGAAAAAAAATAATTAATTGGTAGTGAATGCCCCGTTATTTTTTAGAAGTATCTTATAAAGGCACCCGTTATAGCGGTTTTCAAATTCAGGAAAATGCTGTTACTATTCAATCTGAAATAGAAAGGGCCATGCATGTATTTTGGAGAGTACCTTTTCATTTAACCGGCTCATCCAGAACAGATACAGGTGTGCATGCCCGTCAAAATTTTTTTCATTTTGATACGAACATACACATACTGCAAAAGCATTTATATAATCTAAATGCTATTTTGTCAAAAGATATTGTTATCGGGAATATATATAAAGTACCCAACGATG
The DNA here is from genome assembly GCA_021824365.1 of Bacteroidota bacterium. Lineage (GTDB taxonomy): Bacteria > Bacteroidota > Bacteroidia > Chitinophagales > Chitinophagaceae > Hydrotalea. Next base: position 1,778 of record JAKAKY010000285.1, read on the forward strand.
CACATTGCCGTTTCGATGCCATCTCACGTACTTATCGGTATTATATGCATTGTACCAAAAACCCATTTCTAACTGAAATCAGTTGGTATTACCCATATGCTTTAGAGCAAAATAATTTACTCAGGGCTGCAGCTATTGTGCTTACTCAAAATAATTTTATGGCATTTTCTAAGAAAAATAGTCAGGTTAATAATTTTAATTGTTTGATACAAAACTCCGGGTGGGAACTGCATGAAAGTGGAATAATGGTATACTCTATTACAGCTAACCGTTTTTTGCGTGGTATGGTTCGTGCTTTAGTAGCTACTATGTTGCAAGTGGGGCGGGGTATCATTAGCCTATCAAAATTTGAAATCCTTTTTCATTCCGAAAAAATTGCATCTGCAAATTTCAGTAGCCCTGCACATGGTTTATTTTTAGAAAAGGTACAGTACCCATATCCACTTATACCGGTAGAATAGAAAAGGGAAAACATAGTATTGCTGATACAATTTTCATTTTTTTCAATTTAAGTTTGGCAGTTTCACAAATGCTTGTATCTTTGCCGCCCATTCAACAAAAATGGTCGTTCTTAGAAAGCAATCCACCTCGTTTTTTTTCAAATTTGTAAAAGTTTTTAAAAAAGATTTTGGTGTTGATTTTCAGTAGCTTATCTTTGCACTCCCGTTTTTAAAAAAGCAAGTTCTTTTATCGAAATAAAAATTCATTTTTTTCAAAAAAACTTTGTAAAAAGTTTGGTTAGGAAGGGAGGTGGTATTACATTTGCGACCCCAATAAATGGAGAGAGTGGAAGGGGAGGAGGTTAATAAAGGAGGGAAGATATATAAT